>CAZNGU010000057.1:0-8262 GCA_964572325.1 uncultured Methylomarinum sp. | reverse complement strand
CTATGAATCCAGCAGCTGAGTCTATTTTTGGATATTCCAAAGCAGATATTAGCGGTGAAAATATAAAAATGCTAATGCCCGAGCCTTTTCGTAAAGAGCATGATGGCTATTTGTATAATTATCTCAGCACAGGGATAGCTAAAATTATAGGTACAGGTAGAGAAGTAAGAGGCCAACGTAAAAATGGCGAGGTTTTCCCAATGGATCTGTCTGTTAGCGAGATCACCATTAATAAGCAGCGTACTTTTATTGGTTTGGTAAAAGATATTACTGAACGTAAAAAAGTCGAAAAAATGAAAAACGAGTTCATTTCTACCGTCAGCCATGAACTACGCACTCCCCTCACCTCTATTCAGGGTTCATTAGAATTGTTACTCAGTGGTGCAATGGGTGATCTACCAGATGATTGTAAGCCTTTACTGGAAATAGCCAGTAATAACAGCTCCCGTTTAGTCCGCCTGATTAATGATATTTTAGATATCGAAAAAATCGAATCCGGCAAAATGGAGTTTATTATGAAACCGCTTGATATTGTGGATGTAGTCAAACACTCACTGGATGCTAATCAAGCCTATGCAAATGAATATGGCATTTCATTAAAAATCATTCAGCATCTTGAACACTGTTATGTGCAAGCAGACAGTGATCGTTTGATTCAAGTATTGACTAATTTAATATCCAATGCAGTCAAATTTTCCCCCAAGGGTATTTCAGTTGAAATTTCTATTAGCTTGCAAGATAATAATAATGCACGTATTAGTGTTACCGATTATGGGCCAGGCATACCTGATAAGTTTAAAAACATCATATTTAGTAAATTTTCACAAGCTGATGCTTCATCAAGCAAACAACAAGGCGGAACAGGCTTAGGCCTGAGTATCAGTAAAGCCATTATCGAAAAAATGGGAGGGCAAATCAATTACTCTTCTGAACTGAATAGAAAAACCTGCTTTTATTTTGACTTGCCTGTTTATCACCAAAATACAAATATTGCTCCCGATGCAGATACCATTCTAATCTGTGAAGATGACCTTGATGTTGCTAATCTACTGAAATTGATGCTGGAACAGAAAGGTTACTCAGCAGAAATCACCTACAGCGCAGAGCAAGCGAAAGAGAAACTGCGGCATCAACAGTATGCTGCATTAACCCTTGATTTATGCTTACCAGGACAAAGTGGCATTGAGTTTTTTAAAGAACTACGGCAAACACAGCAGTTTTCTGAAATGCCGGTTATTATCATTTCAGCGTTTGTTGACAAAGGTAAGTCTGAACTGAATGGCAAGGCAATATCAGTTTGTGACTGGCTGGATAAACCCATAGACCAGAATCGTCTGGAATTAGCTATAAGCAAAGCTATAAAACATAAAAGCAAAAATAATTTCCGGATATTACATATAGAGGATGATCCTGACATTGTCACTTTAGTACAGACTCTTTTAAAAAATAAAGTAACCGTCGATGTGGCAACAAATTTAGAAGAAGCTGAAATTAAATTGCAGCGCGATTATGACCTGCTTATTCTTGATCTGGGATTGCCCGATGGCTCTGGTCACAATTTATTACCACTACTTGCTGATCGGGAACCACAAATACCCATTGTTATATTTTCGGCCCAAGATAATCTTGAAGAGCTAAAAGATTGTGTAAATCTTAGCCTCATCAAGTCAAAAACCAGTAATGAAGACCTTGTTAACTCCATTGAATTAATTCTCAAACAAAAAACCAGACAAGCATAGAGGTAATAGATTGACTACCCCATTAAAAGTTCTTTATGTAGAGGATGAGCAGGATATTCAAACCATAGCGCGTATCGCACTAGAAAAAATTGGAGGATTTAATCTTAATGTCTGTAGCTCAGGTAAACAAGCTATTAAAGAAGTGGCAGATTTTGTCCCAGACATTATTTTACTGGATGTGATGATGCCAGAAATGGATGGGCTGGAAACCTATCAAAACATTCGAGAAATTCCTGGATGCCAGGATATCCCCGTGGTTTTTATGACAGCCAGAGTTCAAACCCATGAAATTAAAAATTATCTAGCAATAGGTGCAGTCGATGTCATTGCTAAACCTTTTAGCCCTATGACCTTAGCTGATCAAGTTAATACTATTTTGAGTAAAGTTAATGGACTATGAGCAGGAACTTAAAGATCTAAGTATTGCCTATGGAGCAGCATTACCAAAAAAATTATTGGAGATACAGTCTGAGTGGGATCATCTGAAACAGCATGATAAAATACTTTCTGATGACTTGATCCGTAAAGTGCACAGTTTGATTGGTGCAGGAGCAACCTTTGGCTTTGCGCCACTCAGTATTGCGGCTAAAAAACTTGAGCTGGCCTTACGTGAATATCAACAGCAGGGTGCCTTGCCCTCACAATATACAGACAGCCTGGAACCCTCGTTTACAGCACTGGAAAGTGCGGCAAAACAACCTTGTGAATATGATATAAATGATGATATTCACCCCCCATTATTAACAACGGATATTGTTGATAATGGCACCCTCTCTATCCTCATTATTAGTAGTAACTCACTGTTAATTACAGGCCTGACGAGGCAGCTCAAACTCTTGAAGATAACAACTCATATTCTTGGCTCGCCTAGTGATTTACCGGCGACAATTGAGCGAATCAACCCAAAATGTATTGTGCTTGAATTGCCTTCAGAACAAGACCCGGTTGATGAAATAAAAAATATCAAGAATATTACTCAGCGGTTTTATAAAACACCCTCATTAATCGTTATTTCTACACGTCATGATATGACAGTGCGTTTATCTGCTGTTAAAGCAGGTGCTTCCGCTTATTTTCTTAGCCCCGTTAATACCCTGGAATTAGTTCAATCCATTTACTCACAATGCTACCCTGCCATTAGCCCCCCTTATAGAGTATTAATTGTTGATGACGATGAACAAACAGCGCATCATACAGCACTAATATTGCAGAGATCTGGAACTAATATAGAATCCTGCATCCTCACAGAACCCTTAAATATTCTGCAATCTCTGCAAAGCTTTAAACCCGAAGTCATTTTGCTGGATTTATATATGCCAGAATGTGATGGCATTGAGTTAGCCACTGTTATTCGTCAGCAATGTATTTATGCCGGTATTGCTATTGTTTTTTTCTCTGTTGAAACAGCAATTGAACGTCATATTGATGCATTACGTGTGGGTGGTAATGATTTTTTACTTAAATCAATGCCTCCCGGCCAACTGATTGCCAATATTGAGGCTAAAGCCAACAATGCCCGTACCTTACAAAGCCTGATGCTATATGATAGTCTGACAGGCTTATTAAATCGTTCTCATTTTACGGAAACGATTGCTCAGCAAATTTCGGTTTGCCAGAGATCGCAGGACTATTTTTCTTATGTGATGCTGGATCTGGATCATTTTAAACAAATTAATGATCAGTATGGACATGCTACCGGTGATGAGGTGCTCAAGGCTTTAGCTGAATTAACAAAAAAATGCTTACGGGCAGTAGACAGTGTATTCCGTTTTGGCGGTGAAGAATTTGTGCTAGTATTGCCAAGCACACAATCCAGGCAAGCTCAAGCTGTTATTAATGATCTTTTACATAAATTTAGAAAATTGCAGTTTTTCTCAAAAGAGCAGCCTTTTTCAGTTACTTTTAGTGCGGGTATTGCACAATATCCTGATTACCCTGATACCTCATGTTTAGCTGAAGCAGCTGACAAGGCGTTATATGAGGCAAAAAACAAGGGGCGTAACCAAGTATGTCTGGCATAGAGAGCAAACAGGATGAACAGTGAATAAGCAAGATATTAAAATCCTGATCGTTGAGGATGAAGAATTAGTAGCTCAGGATATTCAAAATAAACTTAAAACACTGGACTATAATGTTTCAGCTATAGTCGATAATGCCCTGGATGCAATAAATCATGTAGCCAATGTAATGCCTAATCTAGTGATCATGGATATTGTCTTACCAGGAAATATGGATGGTATTCAAGCGGCAGCTGCTATTCGAGATAGATATAATATCCCCGTGATTTATCTCACCGCGCATACAGACCAGGTTTTTCTGGATCGCGCAAAAATTACTGATCCTATGGCCTATATTATCAAACCGGCCAGTGTACGTAATTTACTGGTTGCTATCAGCTTTGCCCTTTATAAGACAGAAAGTGAACGACATAAGCAAGAAAAAGAATGGCTGGACGCAACACTGGTCAGCCTTGCAAATGCTCTCCTGGTATGGAATCCTGATGGTAAAATTATTCGGGTTAATCATGCACTAGTAAAACTGTTGGAAAAAACAGAACAACAACTGCTTGGCATAGACATTACAGAAGCCATTAGGTTTAGTAAAGCCGACGACAAGCAGAATATCACCGCAAAACTAGTCTACTTAACGGAAACTCAAGGTAGCTTCAAAGATGATGACGACCTAATACTGCAATGCAATCATAAGAGCATTCCTATTAGTATCCGCAGCAATCAAATTCTGAATCCACAAAAACGTTGTATCGGTTATGCCATGCTGATTCAGGACAATACCGAACGAAAGCAACAAGAACAAATTATCCATGAAAGTGAAACACGCTTTCGACAACTGGTTAGCCATATTGAGAGTGTTTTTTACCTCAGTGATATACAAAAAAAACAGGTCATTTATCTAAGCCCGGCTTATCAAAAAATTTATCATCACACACCACCTGCTCCTTTAGAGCCCAGTAATGCACCCTTTATTAATCATGTACATCCTGAAGACCGAGGAATAGCTGAAAATTTAATCAACTCACTCCATGCACAAAAAAGATGTACCGCAACATTCCGTATTACTCGACCCGATGGCGAAATACGCTGGATTAAAACTCGGGGATATCCTGTAAACGGGAAGAAAAGCAAAGTTATTCGAATGGCCTGTGTCATTGATGATGTGACTGAAAACACGTTAAGAGAAGTCAAACTTCAACAGGCTGCCATTGTTTTTGACAATACCTCAGAAGGTATTTTGGTCACCGATGCAAATTTAAAGATTATTTCCATTAATCAGGCTTTTAGCAATATCACCGGGTATTACGAAAAAGATGTCTTGGGCATGACGCCCAGCCTATTACAATCTGGACAGCAATCCCCGGATTTTTTCCAAAATATGTGGCATACCATTAATACTCGTGGTTATTGGCAAGGTGAAATCATTAATCGAAGAAAAAATGGCGAAACTTATACGCAATGGATGTCAATCAACACCATTTACGATTCGGATAAAAAAATATTAAATTATATTTCCCTATTCAACGATATCACCCATATCAAGAAGTCCCAGGAAAAACTTGATTTTCTGGCGCATCATGATCATTTGACAGGATTTGCCAACCGCTTACTATTTGATGATCGTCTTAACCACGCCATTGATAAAGCAGCGCGTGACCAAAAACAACTTATGGTGGTTTTGTTAGATTTAGATCGCTTTAAAGACATTAATGATAGCCTGGGGCATGCAGCAGGTGATAGCCTATTAAAATCTTTAGCAGAACGATTAAAAACCTGTTTACGAGAAGAGGATACACTAGCAAGACAAGGTGGCGATGAATTTGTGTTTTTACTGGAGGAACTAACTTCGCGAGAAAACGTACATTTTATCGCCAACAAAATTCAACAAATATTCTCTGAGCCTTTTCTGTTGGAAAACCGTGAAATTATTGTCACCGCCAGTATTGGCATTAGCCTTTATCCAGATGATGGCCAGGATGTCGCTACATTAATAAAACACGCCGATATAGCTATGTACAATGCCAAAGAAAAAGGCAAAAATTGTATTTCTTTTTATACTGAGGCATTAAACACAAGCAATATTAATCGTTTGACTCTTGCTACAGAAATGCGTCAAGGCTTGTTTCGTGGACAGTTTATAGTCTATTACCAGCCACAAGTCTGCCTTGCCAATAAAAAAATAATAGGTGCTGAAGCATTAATTCGCTGGCAACATCCGACTAAGGGATTCATGCCACCTCTAGATTTTATCCCCTTAGCAGAAGAAACTGGCTTTATTGAAGAACTAGGTGAGTGGATTCTTTATGCTGCCTGTCAACAATGCAAACAATGGCATAATATGGGCTATAGTTCTTTGGTTATTGCTGTTAACTTAAGTGCCCGACAGTTTTTATACTCCGATATTGCTAAAACAGTAGAATCGACATTAAAAGCCACAGGACTTGCCCCCCAATACCTAGAATTAGAAATTACTGAAAGTGGCTGGATGGATCGGGTAGATAAGGTTATTGATTCCTTGCATAGACTGAAAGCACTAGGTGTCAGCTTATCTATTGATGATTTTGGCACCGGTTATTCATCGCTCAGTTATTTAAAACGCTTTCCTATAGACAAGTTAAAAATAGACCGTTCTTTTGTTAAGGATATTCCTCAGGACATACAAGATGTTGCTATATCCAGATCAATTATCGCGCTGGGTAAAAGCCTGGGCTTGTCTATTGTAGCCGAAGGTGTAGAAACAGAGGCGCAACGCCAGTTTTTTCTTGCAGAAGACTGTGACATAATGCAGGGGTTTTTATTTAGTCAACCCATATCCGAAGATCAATTTAGTCGCCTTTTAGAAATGAACAAAGAATAAGGGATACCTTAAAATTGACATTTAAAGCATAGCAAATACCCTTACCATTTCTCACACACCTCAACTCAGCGAATTTTAAGCCCAGCTTATAGTAAAATAAAAATATTTCAGTTTTTACGCCTAAAATCTGAAAAACCGGCTTATTTTAAAATAAAGTTGTAGCATTCACACCAATAAACACAAACCACTTAAGCCTTATTACTTATGAAATTTCAATTTACTGACCCCGCAACAGATTTTTCTAATGGATTGCATGTATTAAAAAGCTATCACGAAGATTTTATTGCCCGAGGCGTTCGCTTATTAGTGCTTGCCAAAGAAATCAAGCAGAAAGGTATGTCTGAGAACAGGGCTAATCAGTGCATGGACATGTTTTGTCACTACTCTCATGCTAATCATCTGCATCATAACGATGAGGAACAAGTTCTTTTTCCGGTTTTACTTGAGCAGTCTACTCTAGTCATCGGGATGATAGAACGTCTCATGATGGATCACGAAGAAATAGAAAAAACATGGGATTTACTGGCTGAAAAACTATCAAACCCGCAATTGATTAACGACTTTGATCAATTTTTACAATTGGCGGTTGATTTTGAAAAAATACAAAGAGAACATTTAAACCGTGAAGATGAAGATTTCTCACCTCGTGTTAAAGAAATATTAAATGCTGGACAAATCGAGCAAATAGGTAGGAAAATGTCTGAATTAAGAACAAAGAACAGTTAAGCCAAGGCTCCGTCAAAAAGTAAAAAATCAGCTGCATATATATTAATGTTAAAAAACGATACCTTCCCGTCACACTCTGACTTCAAACAACTGAAGAAACTGCGTACCGCATTGGCTATTTCACAAGGTACAGAACTTTTATCGACCTTGCGAAAAGAATCAGAAGCCACCGTTTCTCACGATCAAAGTAAACGCGTGACCTATCTGACCGAATTATTTTCTCGCATCCACCGTAACATTTTCCATGACTGGAAAAAACAGGCAACTGTCGATCACAGACCTGGAGTAATGCCCACTACCAGCACACGTAGAGCTTTTCGCCTGGTGATTGAGCAATTGGTTTTAGATAATGACAGTAATAAGGAATCTGCTATTTTTGATAATAATGGTTTCGTCATTAAAACCGATAATATTGCCAATAGACTGGCAGATTTTTACCATGCCATGCGTAAAATCAGGCCATTTTCTTATGGCAATAGAATCACACTGGATTTTTTTATGACTGCCCTTGGCAAGCTGCCTGCATTTAAGGCAGTTTACGAACAGAGCATTGATTTTAGACGATTAAATACAACGGATACGCTTGCCCTTCATGATCCTGACAGCAGTTTTCAATCCATAACTATTGCCTTTGAACAGGCGCTGGATCCCACCCGTTATCAAAGCCTGCAAAACGAGGCTAATGAATATGGGCAATGGCCGGAAAACAAAGTATTCATTTCCGGTGTTCCTTTTCTTTCTCATAGCACTGAACAAGGTGTACTGTGCGTGGTACTTGTTGACGGCGGTCTGGTACCGCTCCATGCCATTGAAGATAAAATCTTCGTCACCGGAAAGCAATTTGCCGACAACCCGGTTGATGCCTCTCAACTTATTATCGGTTATTTGCCAAACACGGAATCATTACGAGTTACCGGTAAAACAGATA
>CAZNGU010000056.1:0-8302 GCA_964572325.1 uncultured Methylomarinum sp. | reverse complement strand
AGATTGCACGGCTTTTACTATACGGGCCGGATAGTCATAATGAGTTAAGAAATATTGCCAATACCCTAGAGATACAATTATTCTACGCAGGGATTGATAAAATTGATGTTAATGGCTTGCCAGAACAGGAAATTTCCATCCAGATATCGCATGATACACTTCAACATCTGGAGCTTAGTCTGGATCAGATTGGCCAACGTGTTAAAGAGCTAAGCAAAGACTTGCCCGCCGGCAGTTTTGGCGAAAATGATGCGGCAACACAATTACGTAGTTTGGC
Organism: uncultured Methylomarinum sp.; assembly: GCA_964572325.1. Classification (GTDB taxonomy): domain Bacteria; phylum Pseudomonadota; class Gammaproteobacteria; order Methylococcales; family Methylomonadaceae; genus QPIN01. The sequence continues at coordinate 8,025 of CAZNGU010000056.1, read as the reverse complement.
ACAAAGTCGCAATGAACAACAATTTGCCAGGCTTCCAGTGATTAGTGAGACCACGCAACGTATTAAACTGGGTGATATTGCCGTCATCAAAAGACAAAATAAAAAAGGAGGGGTTACATTAAGTGTTAATGGCAAACCAGCAGTGGAAATGGTTTTACGAAAAGCAGAACAGGGCGATTCCTTTAAATCTGCCGATAGCTTTCATACCTGGTTAAGCAAAGCCCGAACTCAGATTCCTGAGAATATTACTTTGCATGTTTATGATGAAACATGGCAATTAGTGAGTGACCGGATTCATTTGCTACTTGTTAATGGTGGCAGTGGACTGGTGCTGGTGGTGGCCATATTGTATCTGTTTTTAAGCCCCCGCATTGCCTGGTGGGTAGCTTTCGGTATTCCGGTGTCATTTATGGCTACATTATTGATCATGTATTTTGTTGGGGGCAGCATTAATATGATCAGTCTATTTGCTCTGATTATGGCTTTGGGTATTATTGTTGATGATGCTATTGTGGTTGGGGAAGATGCTTTAACTCATTACCAGATGGGGGAAGATCCTTTGGTCGCTGCAGAAGGAGGGGCAAGACGTATGTTTGCTCCCGTTATTGCTTCTTCTCTTACCACAGTTGCCGCTTTTATTCCGTTAATGCTGATAAGTGGCCCTACCGGGAAAATATTATTCGCCATTCCACTGGTTATTGTGGCAGTCATTATTGCTTCAGTGATAGAAAGTTTTTTTGTATTACCGAACCATTTACGGCATTCATTTATAAAAATGGAGCGAATAGAAAAAAAAGGTTGGCAACATCGATTTAATAAGCATTTTGAGCACTGGAAAAACAATCAATTTAGGCAGTTGATTCGCTGCACACTGAATCATCGAGCGATTGCATTGAGTCTGGTCTTTTCATTATTTATCATCACTGTAGGTCTACTTGTCAGTGGACGGCTCAAATTTCAGTTTTTTCCTTCGCCTGAATCATCAATGATATATGCCAATATTGCTTTTGTGCCGGGCACGCCAAAAAAACAGGTTGATCAATTTTTAAATCACATACAACAAATGTTGCTAGAAACAGATGCAGGTTTACCTGAACAGAATCTGGTTTTAACCCATTTTAGTAGTCATGGTAGTGGTTTGTCTAATAAAGGAAAGGCGGCAAATTCAGGGGATCATCTAGGTTCGTTGACTATTGAACTACAACCATCCGACCATAGAGAAGTTAGAAATATTGATTTTATTAAATCCTGGAAACAACGCATACAACTACCGGCTGGACTGGATAACTTAAGCATTACAACACGTATAGTAGGCCCACCTGGCCAGGATTTATCTGTCCGTTTTAGTGGTAATAATGCACAACAACTTAAATTGGCAGCCATCGATTTTTCCGAAATAATTAAAGAAATACCGGGTGTGAGTAATGTTGAAGATAATATGCCTTACGGGCGAAACCAGCTGATATATAAATTGAATTCCAGAGGGCAGGCACTAGGTCTGACGACAGCAGAAATAGGTCAGCAATTACGCACGGCTTTTGATGGCAAATTAATCCAGTTATTTCAGGATGGGCTGAATGAAGTTGAAGTGAGAATCACGCTTCCAGAACATGAACGGAAAAATTTAAATGCCTTAAATCATCTCGAAATTGTTTTAAATTCGGGGCAAAGAGTTCCTTTAAACAGCGTGGTTGACTGGTCATCAACGCGAGGTTTTGAGGTTTTACGCCATGCAGAAGGGCAGTTAGCCATAGAAATATCTGCCGAAGTTGATGCTAAAGTGAATAATGCCAATCTTATACTAGCCGATTTAGAAAAAAGTACATTACTGAGTTTGGCGGCAAAGTACGGTATTAATTATTCTTTAGAAGGACGCTCAGCCGACCAAAGTGAAACATTGGCAGATATGCGCTATGGCTTACTGATTGGACTGACTCTTATTTATCTGGTGTTAGCCTGGGTTTTCGCTTCTTATGGCTGGCCTTTGGTGGTTATGGCTGCTATTCCTTTTGGCTTGATTGGTGCCTTACTAGGGCATTTGTTTCTAGGGATTGACCTGACTATTTTATCCTTGTTTGGTTTTTTTGGATTATCAGGCATTGTTATCAATGACTCTATTATTCTGGTTAGTTTCTATCAAGGTTTATTGGCTAAAGGCATGGCAATCAAAGAAGCGCTTATTGAAGCTTCTTGTCAACGTTTAAGAGCCGTTATATTGACTTCATTAACGACTATTGCAGGTTTGGCACCGCTTTTGTTTGAAACCTCACTGCAAGCTCAATTTCTTATTCCTATGGCAGCAGCCATCGCTTTTGGTCTGATGTTTTCTACTATTTTAGTGTTATTGATTATTCCTGTTTTAATGTCATACCATGAAGATATACAGCAATGGTTTGGCAAATTATTAAGAATAAATTTTAACTAAAAGAGTTATATCGGTTAAAATGGGCGGCTATTTACCAAGTAAAGAAGTCAAGATATGCAAATTAAACTGGCTAACCCCCGAGGGTTTTGTACTGGCGTAGATCGCGCCATAGAAATTGTAGACCAGGCAATAGAATCCTTTGGTGCGCCTATTTATGTGCGTCATGAAGTGGTGCATAACCGTACGGTAGTGGAAGGACTCAGAAGCAAAGGCGCAATTTTTATAGAAGATGTTAGCGAAGTTCCAGAAGGTTCTTATTTGATTTTTAGTGCACATGGTGTATCCAAACAAGTACAAAAAGAATCTAAAGAACGCAACTTAACGGTTTTTGATGCAACCTGTCCTTTGGTGACTAAGGTTCACATGCAAGTTGCCAAACATGCTAAGGCAGGGCGTGAAGTTATGCTTATCGGTCATGCCGGGCACCCGGAAGTGGAAGGGACTATGGGGCAATACGAAAAACTGGCAGGGTCAACAGGTGGAATGTATCTGCTAGAAACACCTGATGATGTTAAAAATCTGCAGGTAAATAACCCTAAAGATTTAGCCTATGTCACACAAACCACATTATCAATGACAGATACCAAAATTATGGTGGACGCTTTACATCAGTATTTCCCCCATATTCAGGAACAAAAAAAGGATGATATCTGTTATGCCACTCAAAATCGTCAAGATGCTGTGCATGATCTGGCAGAAACAGCGGATGTGATTTTGGTTGTAGGATCACCCAATAGCTCGAATTCTAATCGTTTGCGGGAAATTGCAGTGCAATTAGGAAAAACAGCCTTTTTAATTGATACCGCAGCTGATATGGAACGATCATGGTTTCATAATGTGAATGTAGTCGGTGTGACAGCGGGAGCCTCTGCACCTGAAGTATTGGTGCAGGCAGTTATCGATCAGCTTAAGCAATGGGGTGGGGAATCCGCTGTTGAGATACAGGGGATTGAAGAAAAAGTGGTTTTTTCTATGCCTAAGGAATTAAAAAGGCAGATGGCTGTTTAGAACAGCACGATCCTAAACTTTTATAAGCCCTTTCCTTATCATCCATTTCATAAAGTAACTTCTAGGGATATATTCGCCATTCTGAAGATAATGTAATTTATACTCACTATTGATATTAGCATTAAATAAACGATGCGCCAGTGCAGTACCGCAAAATAAAAGCTGGTCATTCTCCCTGATTTCATAATCATTGGGGGGTAAAACACGTTCTTTCTCACCTGTTTTTATAACAAATATTACCAAATCAAGTTTTTTATCTCGTGCCCGTGGATCTTTGATTAAGTCACCTAGTAAGACTTTTTTGCCATTTTCGAGTAAGGTCATGACCGCTTTACTCTTTTCCCAGGTAAAATCAACAGTGACCAAATGTGGTGTTTGTTTCCCAACTTTATCAGACAGCCTTCGAATAACAGATTCCATTTCCTGTTCTCGTCCTGGCTTATTTTCAAGTAAATAACGAAAAAATGTTTTTAATAGAGGCGCAATTAAAATAAATAAAATCCTTCTTGCTGCAACTAGGGTAGGTTGCATAATCATGTCAACATTTGTTGCCCGAAAAGCGATTTCATTTTCATGCCTATTTTGCCTAACAATGGTAAATAAATCATGGTTTAAGCGACGTGCATTGAGTAATATGCCTAAATTATGCCCATCATTATTGGTTCCTGTTAGTAAGCCTACCGCTTCTTTAGTACCTGCTTCAGTTAAGGTTTTAAGCGTTCCTCTGCCAACAATATAGCGTTCGATGCACTCTTCAGCTTTTGATTCATTGGGATCAATCACAGCCGTTTTAATGCCATACTTGCATAAAACTCTATTGACTTCATGTCCCATTCGCCCATATCCACAAATGACCCAGGCACCTCGTGGCGGCGTTATATAGCTTTCTAAAGTTGCAGATTTATCTCTGACCAACCAGTTATTAAAAGAATAAAAGCCGGGGTTACGCATGGTTGAAGCCAGTACTTTGGCAAAAGTTTTAAAGGGGTCAATAACATGCACCTCACCACCCAGAGTTGATAATGTTTCTTCAAACACTTCGACTCTTGACATGCTAATAATGGCAACTTCAGAATTCAAAATACGAGCCAATGCAGAGATTTTTAAGTTAGCCTCTTCATTACTGGTAATGGCAATAATGGCTTTACAATTTGAGCGCCGTAAACCAGCTTCCAGTAAAAGTTTAGGAATACTGGCATCGCCACAAAAGGCCGGCATGGCAATAGCATAATTACGTAACTTGGCTGCTTTAATTCTCCGTTCGCTGGTGTCAAGAATAACAGCATGTATGCCATAATCACTTAAGCCACGTGTGAGTACGCTACCGGTATCACCAAAACCGCAAATAATAACAAAAGGCTCTGCTATTCTTTGCACACTTCTTGAAAATTGCCATTCAGAAAAAGCAGAGTGTAAAAAGGGATTTTGCAACAAAATAACGATGGAGCTGATAGCATATAACCAGGTGATGACGCTGATATACAGGCAAAAGATTGCCCAAAAACGTTGAGCATTGCTAAATTCAATAGGGATTTCGCCAAAGCCTGTGGTGGTGGCTGTATAGGTCATAAAGTAAAACGCATGGAAAATACTCATGGTTTGCGTTTCACCATTAATTTCTATACCCGGTATAAAAATCATGCCTAAAATGGTTAATGAATAAACAAAAACGAGGGCAATCAGAGGGCCGCGCATTTCGCGCATTACTATAAAAGTAACGCGACTTAAATCGACGGGTGCTGCCATAGAAAATCTCTACTAAAGGGAGTTTGACATCATAAACGGTTGATTAGTGTTTCTGTGACTAAAATAACAGTGGAAATCACATTAGCCAATAAGGCACCGCCTGCCAGAGAAACAATGCTGGACATAACACCGGGAGTCATACCCGTTTCTGTAATATGGATTGCAACAGTCCAGATAGTAGCAGCTGCAAGCAACTCCAGATCAGCAACTAGACTGGTGGCTAATAAAACCGCACCAATTTGTGAGCGATCTCCTAACTTTAATGCAGTTGCAATCAGGTTGACGACAATAACGGCAAATAATTCCAAGGCATTATGATGATCCTGATTATCCAGTTCGCCTAAGAAAAAACCAAAATTCAAAGTTAATGCCAATACCACAAAAAAACCAAAAACGACTTTTTCGAGATTCATTTTTTATACTCCGTATGATGATACAAATTAGCTAAGGAAATGGTAAGTAGGTAGAATATTTGCAGTTAAAGGGTTAGCTAAATTATGCCGAATAGATATAACAAATACTTGATTTTTAGTCGGTACAGGCAAGCCATTAATTCTTTACTGGTTTATTCCAGAATTTTCAGCAACCAGCCATCACTGGCTTTGCAGTTATTTGTTCCTGACGCTTTAATATTAATTCTGGCATAACTATTTTTCAAATCAAGGGGTAATTTTCCTGTAACAGTATAGCCATTGTTTTTTTCAGTAATAAGCACTTCAACGACTTGTTTTTTTACAGATACTTCGATGCTTTTAGGGTTGCTTAAAGCAGAAGCTTGAAATGAAAACTCAGCACCTGAGCTGACTTCAGCTAAATGCGCTGGAGTAAACTGGGTAAATTTAGGTTTTTTACAGGCTTTCTGACTGCTGCCACTGCCGTAAGCCCAAGTCTGATTGGCAAAGGATAACAGTATTAAAACTGAAAATAATTTAAAAAAATTCATTTACTTCTCCTACCAACTTATTTATCAATTTTTAATTATACACGGTATAAATCATGGTGTAATGAGATCAATGTTAATTGAATACTCAATTGTCAATGTGATGGAAAAGTATTTGAATTATGTGTGTTGAATTTTAAGGGTCTATGTTATTTTAAGTGGGTAAGGCAACTATTTCTTAAGACACAGTGAGCACAGTGAGCAAAGAGTTATCTTTTATAGCACAGCGTATCACTGTTTTTGTCAATTCTTTGCTGCACTCTTTCAAGCTCTGTGATCTCCGTGGACTCTGTGTCTGATTCAATGTGACATAAATTTAATTTTAATGCGGAACCCCTCCAATTTGCCAGAAGCGAGGCGTATGCACTGTGTAGCTTTGATAAGGTAAATCCGCATAAGATGATGATAATCTGGGAACTAAGCTAGGTAATACCGTATAGACTAAGGTAATCAAAGTAATACCTGCCAATAGCTTAAAAGAAAGCCCTTGTATTTTGCTGATGTGGGGGTTTTTTTGATCCTGAAAATAAATACCTAGCATCCAGCCCGCAATTAAGGCCATCATAATCTGGCTTAATGGCATCACAATAACGCCGCTGACCAAAGAATAAATTAAGCCTGAAATCATAGAACAAAATAAGGCTATCCATAAATGTGCGGGAGCGGTGAGTTTGTTTTTTTCTTGTAGCCGATGAAATTTCTTAACCCATGCGGTTAAGCCTGAAAAAATAAGGAAAATCAGTAATAGAATTGAGGGGATTCCCGTTTCACACGTCCATTGCAAAATACTATTATGTGGGTGGGCAAGTCCGGGGCCGGGGTAATAGGCATAATGCATAGGGCCAATACCTAGCCAGGGATTATCTGCTATATATTGAAGGGCAAATTGCCATAATTCAATACGGGCATTACTACTGGCAAATTGTGAGATGGGTTTCCAGCCCAGAGTCACTTCATTATTTAAGGCCCAGGGAAGGAATTTGAATAAAATTAAATAACCGCTTAAACCTGCAAGCAAAAGAATGCTATTCAATTTTAAAAGAGGTTTAGCATAGCTTCTAAAAATAATAAAACTGAGTGCTAGGGAAATTATGACGCTGCTGACAGCTCCACGACTACCTGATGCAAAAAGCAAAATAGCCCAGCCGATAGCTATTATTTTTAAACCATTTAATAAGCGTTTATCTAATGAGGGGTAAAGCAGGATAGGTAAGGAAATTAAAGGAATTGACCAAATCTGGTATTGGTTAAAAAAACGGATATTTGAAAAACCACTAAAAGGTTCAGGCCACCGCAATGGAATGTTTTCTATAAATGAAGCGAAATACGCGGTAAAAGAATTGGTTAGATAAAATAAGGCTGAGACTGTTAGGGTAATAAAGAAAAAAGAGTGCATAATACGACTATTTTCTTTTGTTATTTTGCCTATAGTCAGGCAGAAGAAAATTAATCCAATGGTGAGAGATATTTCCAGTAATGCACTATTTATATTAGCTGCTTGTAATGATGAAAGTATAAGAAGTAATACCAGACAAGCAAGGCTAAGTTGCTGAGAAAATTTAAAGTTGAAATAAGGTGTTTGATTTAGTGTCTTAAAATCAAAACAAATATTGAATAGGGTTAAACTGATTAAAAGCAGTTCGATTATGCGTTTTTCATCGAATGCTAGTAAATTCAGGCTGGGTGAAAAGACCAGATAAAGACTGAAAAGAAACAAAAAAACAAATTGAAAACCCTTTTGAATAGAATGATTAATTAGGTTTAGCATAAATATTTTTTGTTGCTATAAATAATCTATTAGACATAAAAAAGCCATACTCAGCTGAGTATGGCTTTTTTTCCAAGTTAATTGTTTAAACTATATTAACTTGAGCCTTTTACAAATGTTCTACATTCTACCACTGTT
>CAZNGU010000055.1:0-8352 GCA_964572325.1 uncultured Methylomarinum sp. | reverse complement strand
GGGCGCATAGCAAGCTACGTAACTGCTGCCACCCTACTGAAGGTGGACAAAAAGATGAGCAAGATTGGATGATTATTTTTTTCCATCTCCCTTATGCATAATAGGCAAACCTAAAGAGCGACACGTCAACACAAGGATAACTAAATACTGCAGTATGTTTGATTGGTAATATCGGTTAAAATAGGCTTTCACCTATTATTTTCGAATAAGGCCTCATTCCAAGCAAGTATTACGACTAATGACAGAGAAACATATTTATAAAATAGTCTTTTTTAATAGAGACCAGATTTATGAGGTTTATGCAAAGAGTGTTTATCAAGGCGATATGTATGGGTTTGTCATTATTGAAGATTTTGTCTTTGGTGAGAAAAGCTCAATTGTTGTTGACCCAGGTGAGGATAAATTAAGAGCAGAATTTGACGGTGTTAAACGCTCGTTCATTCCCATGCATGAAATAGTGCGTATTGATCAGGTTGAAAGACGGGGTACAGCAAAAATCAGTTCTACAACACAGTCTTCAAAAGCAACGGGTAATGTTTCATCTCTATATATGCCCGATAAAAAATAGAAGCTCCTCTATCTACAGCTTAAAGATAGTCCTAGTTTGTTTCTCAAGCTATTTAACAATTTTTAACTGCGGAGGTGTCGATTTTTTTTCTGGTGGCGACGTTTTACAAGGTTCTTCTTGATCAAAAATCATACCTTTGCCATTCTCTTTGGCATAAATAGCAAGAACTGCTGCTGTGGGCACCATAATATGCTCTGATTTACCGGAAAATCGAGCATCAAACTGAATTTCTTCATTCCCTAATGTTAGTCCTTGTACTGCTTCAGGTCTTATATTTAAAACAATTTTTCCATTTTCCACAAAATTTTTTGGCACCAGTGATTCCTGGTTTTCTGCATCAACCAATAAATGAGGGGTAAGTTGATTTTCTATAATCCACTCATGGATTGACCGAATAAGATAAGGTTTTAGAGGGGTCATGAGGCCATTTCTTTTTCGGCTTCACTCAGACTTTTAGAAAAGGCTTCTCTAGCAAATAGACGATTGGCATAAGAAGCAGTTGCTGAACCTAGTGTATTAAGGTCAATACCAAGACTAGGTAGTCGCCATAAAAGCGGCGCCATAGTACAGTCTATCAATGAATATTCATCACTCATAAAGTACAGTTGTGATTCGAAAATAGGAGCCGCAGCAATCAAACTTTCTTTCAACATTTTCTTTGCCCTGGCAGATTTTTTTTCACCTGAATTTTGTATTTCATGCAAAAGCTGGTACCAGTCCTGGTCTATTCGTTTAATAATCATACGAGAATTGGCACGAGAAACAGGATCCATTTGATGCAATGGTGGATGAGGAAAGCGCTCGTCAAGATACTCCATAATAATTCTTGAGTCATACAAGACCAAATCTCGTTCAACCAAAGTAGGAGACGCACCTGTTGGATTGATTTCTAGAACATCTTCCGGAGGCTCAGCAGGATCAAAAAATTCAATAGCGGCCGTAACACCTTTTTCATGCAATACTAGTCTTGCACAATGACTTAATGCACACGTAGGTGAGGTAAAAAGAGTCATTACTGACTTGCGAGCAGTGATATTTGCCACGAAACACAACCTCTATAAGTGCTGATTTAAATGGCATTCATTATAGCATAGCTGCATTTGTTGTTGGGGTGAAAATTGGTATGGGGCTTTGCGTCACAAGAAGAAGAGAAATTTGGTTTTTTTCCAGGAATTTACTTAAGTGCACAAGCCGCTGACAAATGGATACGAGCGAAGAATGCAAAAAACCCTCACATACACAGAGTAAATGAGGGTTTCAAGCAACACCCAAGCAATAAGGGAGATGGCCTAGCACTGCCTATTACCCATAAGTAGCTGTACACAATATACTTTACAATTGGAGTCCAATAGCTTTAGCTATTGCTGTTTCAGAAATAGCTAAAGCTATTTCACTCCTGACAACAGACCCTATTTGACCAGCTTTCATTACTCTAGGACTGCCCAGTACCCATAATTTATTACATATAATATCTTTGCTAACTTGGTTCAAAAGCCCTCCCCTCAGGGGTAGAAGGGCTTAAAAGACCGTTGTCTATAGATCTTTGTGTGCGAGAATTCATGGGTAATAGGCAGGCCTAGCAGCCTGTCCGAGTATGTTTTGACTGATTCCAATAAGTATCTGGCTTACGATTACTCTCACCTCAAGAATAACCGTAACTCCAAATCATAAGGGGGTTAATGATCTATGTCTTTCCAGTATTCTTTTTTCAGCAAATAAGCAATCACCGAAAACATCAGAAAAAACAGCAAAACATATTTACCCATAGTGGTTCGTTTTAGTTGTACGGGCTCACCCACGTAAACAAGAAAATTAACCAGTTCAGTGACCATGGTGTCAAATTCACTAGCAGATAAAGTACCTTTTTCAGTTGTCTTTAAAAAGGCAATGACTTTCTGGCCTTCTACCGAGGTATAAGTTGGTGTTTGTATACCTTGTAACTTCCACAACATATTGGGCATACCTACATCTTTAAAGACTGTATTGTTAACACCTAAAGGCTTGCTCTCATCGACATAAAAGCCTTTTAAATAGGTGTAGATCCAGTCCGCTCCTCTGGAACGTGCAATTAAAGATAAATCGGGTGGTGTCGTTCCAAACCATTTACTAGAATCGCGTTTGTCCATGGCAGTATGCATCTGGTCATAAATACCCGCACCTTCTGGAGCAATTTCTGCAAGAACAGTATCTTCATCAATCTCCAAATCCATGGCAATACGTTTGTATCGCATGTGTTTAAGTGAATGACAGCCCAGGCAATAAGTAACATAATGCTTGGCTCCTTTTTGCATAGCCTCAAAGTCTGACAAATCTATATCAGCACTTTGCAGTTTAATCTGGCCACCGGCAAATACGCTTAATGGCAATAACAGTAAAAAAGTATAAATAATTTTTTTCATAATCAATCCAGACTCTCTTTTAAGTTTTTTGCCCATTGTATTAACACCTGAGAAATGCCTTTTTTATTGGGCTTAATAGGCGTAACCGTGCCTCCCCAACTGGTTTGTATGGGTTCTTGCTTGATTGTCATTTTATCAAAGGTTTCAACCAAAGACGCATAATCCTCCTCAACACTGCTTTCATGTGTCACCCTTTTAGGGATAGGTTTTGTTTTTTCAAAAGGGGTATAGAAAGGCAGCAATAAGAAGAAACCAAAATAGATTGCGGTAAAAACGCGTGCCAACATGGTGTAACCCGGTGTTGCAGGCTGCGTTCCCAAATAACCCAAAACAATGAAGCTGATAATAAACAAAACAAATGCTTTTTTGAAAATACCTCCTCTATAGCGTATTGACTTTACTTTACATCTATCCAGCCAAGGCAACAGGAATAACACAACAATAGCACCACCCATAGCAATAACACCCATGAATTTATCAGGGATCGCGCGTAAAATGGCGTAAAACGGCGTAAAATACCAGAGAGGAGCAATATGCTCAGGGGTTTTCAATGGATCTGCCGGTATAAAATTCGCATGCTCCAGAAAATAGCCACCCATTTCAGGCATGTAGAAAATAATCGTAGCAAAAAAGAATAAAAATACGCCAACACCCACCAAATCTTTCACAGTGTAATAAGGGTGAAAAGGGATACCATCCACTGGATGCCCCCAAGGGTCTTTGGATTCTTTAACCTCAATACCGTCAGGATTGTTGGAACCAACTTCATGCAAGGCAATAATATGTAGGAAAACTAGCATTATCAGAGCCAAAGGTACCGCAATCACATGAAACGCAAAAAAGCGGTTAAGTGTAGCATCTGAAATAACATAGTCGCCACGAACCCAAAGAGATAAATCATCCCCAATCACTGGAATAGCACTAAACAAGGAAATTATTACCTGCGCTCCCCAATAAGACATTTGTCCCCAAGGTAACAGATACCCCATAAATGCTTCAGCCATTAAGCATAAAAACAGCAACATGCCAAAAATCCAGACCAGTTCTCTTGGTTTTTTGTATGAGCCATAAATCATGCCTCTGAACATGTGCAGATAAATAACGATAAAAAAGGCCGAGGCTCCTGTCGAATGCATATAACGCACCAGCCAACCCCAGTTAACATCACGCATAATATATTCTACGGAGTCAAAAGCTAATTCTGCGTCCGGCTTATAATTCATGGTGAGTAAAATACCGGTAATGATTTGATTAACTAAAACCAGCAAGGCTAAAGAACCAAAGAAGTACCAGAAATTAAAATTTTTGGGCGCATAATATTGCGCCATATGATCATTCCATAATTTTGACATGGGAAAGCGTTTGAGCACCCAGTCTGAACTAACATTTATACTATTTTTCAAGCCATTTGTACAAGCATCCCATTTGTTATTCATGCGCTGGCTCCCTTAGGTTCTTCACCAATGATTATTTGCGTATCTGTAATATAACGATAAGGAGGTACTACCAGATTGGTAGGTGCAGGAACTGATTTAAAAACGCGTCCTGCCAAATCAAAACCAGAACCATGACAAGGACAGAAAAACCCACCTTTCCAGTTCTCACCCAGATCATTGGGCGCTGTTTCTGGCCTGAAGGTGGGAGAACAACCAAGATGCGTACAAAGACCCACTGCGATAAATATTTCGGGTTTAATTGAGCGGTAACTATTACTACTTTCTTCGGGTTGTTCAGAATTAGCTGAATTAGGATCAGCTAATTTTGCTGTATCTTTTTCTAAAATCTCAAGCACTTCAGGTGTTCTTGATAATATCCAAACTGGCTTTCCACGCCATGCAACTCGTATTAACTGGCCGGGTTCAATTCTGCTGATATCAACTTCTACTGGGGCTCCAGCAGCCATTGCTCTTGCACTGGGTTGCATTTGAGAGATGAAAGGAACTGCCAAGTATCCTGTACCAACAGCACCAACAACAGTCAGCGCTGTTGTTAGAAATTGGCGTTTGGATGTATCGACGACTTCTTTGGTCATTTATAACGCTCCTGATTAAATGAAATGCGTCTAGAAAGTGATAAAAAAATTTTTAATCACTTTCTAGACGCATTAATGTATAAAGAGATATTTATTTCTCATAAGTTACGTGCACAGTGTTTTTATCAAAAAGTTCTACTGATAGATACCAGCAAGAAACATAAAAACAAGATCTATAAATGGCTGAAAATTTATTCCAGCAACTTACCATTTAACACAAAATTGAGCACCCTATAAATATGCTTTAGTAACTACGTGAAGCATAACTATACCACTACACCTCCCCTTAATTGAAGCAGAGATTTATTTTTTGAACTTTTAAGTATTCTTAAATGTTTAAATTAGATTACTTTAGATGCATCGGCTAAAAAGCCATTTTCACATTTCAAAACATCAATTATTTAAGAATTAAAGATTTATAAAACAAGGAATATGCTGACTTTCTGGAATGGGTTTTATTGATTTACAAGCTTGTTCAAAAAAGATTTTAGCACCTTAAGCTGCCTATTTTTTAGCAATCGTTGACTTATCACAATGCTCTTTATTTCGGTTAAGGCTTTATTAAAATCATTATTGACAATAATGTAATCAAACTCTTTAAAATGCTTCATCTCGTCAATGGCATCATCCATTCTACGCGCTATCGTTTCTTTGCTATCCTGCCCTCTGCCCTCCAGTCTTTGTTGTAATATGCTGATTGAGGGTGGCAATATAAAGATAGAAATACTTTCCGGCAGCATTTTTCTTACTTGTTGCGCACCTTGCCAATCAATTTCTAAAACAACATCAATACCTTTATCCAAGGTAGTTTCTACTGATTCTCTGGCTGTACCATAAAAATTATCAAACACTTGTGCATTTTCTAAAAAAGCCTGTTTAGCAATCATTTGTTTAAAATCAGCCACTGAAATAAAAAAATAATCTTTTCCGTGGCATTCGGTATCACGCATTGCTCGAGTAGTATGCGAAACCGATACTGAAATCTGCTTCAACTCAGTGACCAGTTGCTTAACCAGACTGGTTTTTCCTGCACCGGATGGAGCGGAAACGATATACAGTTTGCCTTTATTCATTGATGATCCTGAAAATATTTTTCTGGTATTTTTCTACGCGTGAAGCTAAAAATCACTCTATATTCTGAATTTGTTCTCGCATTTGCTCAATTAATACTTTTAGGTCAATGGCTATCTTAGTCATCTCTTTATCAGCTGATTTAGAACCTAAGGTATTGGCTTCGCGATTCAATTCCTGCATTAAAAAATCCAGACGACGACCTACCGGTTCCTGTAATTCTAAAACATTAAGTACTTCTTTGACATGTGTTTCCAAACGATCCAGTTCCTCGGCAACATCCAGTCTTTGAGTCAAAAAAACCATTTCCTGCTCCAGCCGATCAAAATCAGGTTCCGCAACAATTTCTGTAATTCGGCTGTTTATTTTGCTTCTTATTTGCTCAAGAACATCAGGTAATCTTTTGTTAGCAGCAAGCACTAGAGACTGAATTTGTTGACAGCGCTCTTCTATCAAAATCGCCAATTGAGCGCCTTCTCTTTCTCTATTGAGAATCATTTGTTCTAGCGCCGTTGTGACTAAATCCACAACGCCTTGCTGTAGGACAGGTTTATTACTCTCTGGCTCTTGCTGAATTCCTGGAAAACTCAACACCTCAAGCGCAGAAAAGGTCTGGGCTGAATGCATCTGATCCTCTATATTACTCGTCGCTTCTAATAGCGCTTTAACAGCAGCATCGTTTATGCTGATACTTTGTTCCATACTGCTATTTTTTTTATAGCTTAATACACATTCAATTTTTCCACGTTTAAGCCTGGCAGCCATAATAGAACGTATCTCTATTTCCGTAAATCGCAAACGCTCTGGCAATTTTAAGGAAATATCGCTGTATCTATGATTGACAGAACGTAACTCACAATTTACTGTTAAGCCATCAACTACTGACTCACTACTAGCAAAAGCAGTCATACTCTTTATCATTTATTTATCCTATAATTGTTATACTTCACTAAATGGATGCACTGGCAAGACCACACCCTCTATGGCTGAATATTACGACCCGGAAACCTATCCCAAAGAATGGAATTACCTGCAATCAGGTACCATTATAGACCAGTACATGATTGAACGGGAACTAGCACATGGCGGCTTTAGTTCTGTTTATCTTGCCAGGCAAACTATTGACCAGGTTCAGGTGGCAATTAAGGAATATTTGCCACGCAAACTGGCGCACCGTACCTGGAATAATGTAGTGGTTGCCAACAGTAAAGAAACCAAGGCATTATTTATAAAAGGCAGGGCTCTTTTTTTTGAGGAAGCCAAAGTATTAGCCAAATTAAAGCATCAAAATATTGTTGATGTGATCAATTTTTTTCAGGCTAATGATACTGTTTATATGGTAATGACTTATGATTATGGCGTCACCTTGGATAAAATCATTAAAAGCAAGTGTTTAGACATTACAGAACAGTTTATGCTAGATGTTTTTAATGCCTTATTGACGGGGGTAAGTATCATTCATCAACAACAAATGCTTCATTTGGATATTAAACCCGGTAACATCCTTATTCGTGCTGATAATAATCCATTATTACTCGATTTTGGTGCCATTCGAAAATTTCCTGATCCACCAAAAATGCCTCAGACAAAAGTGCTCACCAAAGGTTTTTCACCTGTTGAACAATATTCAGCCCAAGGCTCTTTAGGCCCCTGGTCAGATATATATGCAGTGGGGGCAAGCATGCGATCATGCCTGGAGGGTAAAGGACCTATTCCCTCTCCTGATAGACAATCCAATGACACTATGCAGCCTGCTATTAAAATTTTTAAACGCAAATACCCTGAATATTTACTGCAAGCGATTGATTGGGCAATGGAAATAGAGCCGGAAAACAGACCTCAGTCAGCACTGGAATTACAAAAAGCCTTAGTAAAAACAGATTAACAGTAGTTGCATGCTAATTATTTTACATTTATCTTCACACCCTTTTATTACACCCCGCATATTATCCATTGCTTAATATCATGATAAATTTCACAAAAATGCACGGCCTGGGAAATGACTTTGTAGTTATTGATGCGATTAACCAGCACATTGCATTAAGTACAGAACAGATCAAATTTATAGCAGACAGACACTTTGGTGTTGGTTGTGATCAATTATTGCTGGTAGAAAAACCCTCTTCTGAAGCTGCTGATTTTAAATACCGCATTTTTAATGCAGATGGCAGTGAGGTTGGTCAATGTGGTAATGGTGCCCGCTGTTTTGCCCGTTTCGTGCGCAACAAGAAATTATCCGCTAAAGATGAAATAAGAGTAGAAACTCATTCCGGCTCATTACT
>CAZNGU010000054.1:4559-8397 GCA_964572325.1 uncultured Methylomarinum sp. | reverse complement strand
TTAAAGGTGAGAAAATGAAAAGTTTTCAAACAAGTTGTATATATGCTCTTCTGCTGAGTGTTTTTATTGCCACTCAGGTATCGGCAAGAGTTATACCTTATCAGCCAGAAGCCTCAAAAAATCCGACTGTTAAAATCACCAATAATCTCCAGAAATTCGACAAACAAAAGCCAAAAAACGATTACAATATCACTATAAATTATGAGCTGGGTATGCACTGCACTGGCTTTGATTTTTCCTACTGCTGCATCCTGCCTCCTTATAACTCAATTCAAAGCCAAGTCATTAAAACGGCAACAGGGCCGTATCAATTTCCGCAATTATTACAAGCCGACCCTAACGATCCAACCATTCTGCTTGATGGCGACAAACGCATGAAACTGCAGTACGGCCATATAGGCAATACCTTCTCTGAAGGCACAAAACTAGCTTATTGGAACATCCCCTATGATGTCAACAAAGATGGTAAATATAGCAAAAATGAAAATGTGGGCAACGCCTATTTTACCCATCTCTATATTTATAAGGATCTAAAAGGCAGTAATCCAACAAAAACCAGCCTGGACAGTGACAAAAAACGTATTGGCATCGAAATCCCTATACCTAGGGATGCTGGTCCATCAGGAGCACCGCTTAAAAATGGCCACCTTCATTACACTGGTGAAACTGGCACTGTTGTTTATACTAAGTCGCCAGTATTAGATAATGTACCTATTGTACTCACTAATCCTGGTATCTGGGATGCTCTGGGGTTACCACTCACACCGTTTTATGACGAGTTAATGAAAAAAAGCCCACTGGAAATTGTGGAAAGTGATATCAGACCTTATCAAGAAGCGTGGGTTGCATTAGTCGATGCTAAAACCAGTAAACCCATTATAGACAGTCATTCGGGAAAGCCCGTAAAATTCATCGGCACCAACCCCATAGATGTCCCTAACTGTTCCAATTGTCATGCTAATAAAAATGCCAATGGTGACAATTTTACCTTATATAAACAGGAAAAAGCATTCTGGAAAGGACTGGGAGCAACGGACTACATGGCTGAATTAAAAGCCACCTCTATTTCTATCCTGCAAATTCACGATGCCAGACATGGCACTCAGTTCATAGTCAACTATGACCCTTCCAGCAGGGCTACACAGAATCGCTTAGGTAGAGATCCGGTACTATGTCAACAATGTCATGCCGATAATGTGATTGGTGTTTTGCAATCCAAAGGCGTTATTGAAGCTATTAGTGGCGGCCTTAAAATCGAAAATGATACTCCTATTCCGGCACTCTCTGAAGCATTGCATCGAGTCCACCAGACTATTCGTCCTCTACCCGATTCGCAAGACCGGAGCGGAACCTGTGCAGGTTGCCACCCAGCACATAGACAAGATGGTTCAATGGATGGCTTTCCCATTACTCCTGATGGTAAGAACTTTTATGCAAACTCTGATAATCGAGACACAAAAGGGGGATGTTTTGCTGGGCGAGATGTCCATTCCAACCCGAACAAAGACAATGATGGTGCAGGTACACCAGAATATCTTAATGCGATAGGAAAATGGCAACAAAACAATATTTCTAAAATTGGTAACGGCAAGCAAGGCAAGGGGCTCTGGTGTACTAATTGTCACAATCAACTTTCCCGTGAATTATATCAACGTGATGACTTGAAAAATGCCTTCAAACAAACGGGCAAAACTATTCGCAATAAATCACTTAACGAAATTGCACGGGCTATAGGGGTTGATCGTAAAACACTTGAACAGAAGTATCTTGACCCAAAAGTTGTTGCTGATAAAAATGGCCATGATACCCCTGGAAAATCAGGAATATTACTCACCTGGGCCAAAGATAGGATGGTCGCTGATATCGGTATCATTGCTATGAAAAACAACCAGCCTTTGATTAGAAAAGATGAGGATGGCGATATTAATGTCTATTTGTTATCAGCCAATCCCTCTGTAAACCTGGCTTCTTTAAAACTCCCAGAAGGAGCAACAGGAGCTTCACCTGTTTCTTATGATGCTGCCAGTCATGGCCGGGATTACTGGCTATCACCGGGCGTACCTCATTGTGCGGATTGTCATGCACCGCCTTATGTTGAAAGCCAGGGCGGCGCTGCATTCCCCATTAATCAACCTGGGAAATATAGCGTCATGAGGTATTCAAAAGGCCATGCAGGAATAGCCTGCCAGGCTTGTCACGAATCAATCCATGGCTTGTACCCCGTAACACCTAATATAGATCCAACCACGTATAAGCAAGCTGCTCAATACAACCCGGACGGAAGTCACGGCCCATTACTTTGCGCCTCATGTCACGAAACCAACACATCCGGTGTTCCAATTCTTGCAGAAGGGTTAAGCTGGAATGGTAGGGAAATCAAAAATGATTTGGATGCAGCTATTAGCTGGATTCATTCTAATGCCCCTGATTTAGGTGGCAAAATACCAAAATAATTTTGATAACAGTTCCTTTGTATGGAGAGCTTTAGCTGTGACCTAAGCTTCTAGTCTCGTAGCTAAAACCTCTCTTACAAGGGAACCAAAATAAATTTTACGAAACCAGGTGTTCGATATTTCACCTGTTTTTTTCAATCAATACAAAGCCATTATGACTCCCACCAAATTCCTGTTTTTTTTGCTACTGATAAACATACTGTTGCCAGCCAATAGTTTAGCCGATCAAGTTCTCGTTAAAATCGGTGATGGTGAAATTACGGAGGCACAGCTTGAAAAAGCAATGCTCGCGGCACCGTTTGCAACACAATTTCCAGCTATGGATGAAAAAGATCAAGCCTATCTGCGTGGAGATATGCTAATGCGACTGCTAAAATCAGAAGCCCTTTTTCAAGAAGCAAAACAGTCTGGACTGGATAAAGATCAAGCTTATATTAAGGACATTGATAATTTTAAAATGGGGTTGTTAGCCCAACGATACCTTTATACTTTGCGAGATAAAACTCAAGTACCTGAATCATTAAATAAAAAATTAAATAACATCCAGGATCATAACGCTTTATCTGCGGCACGTTCAGCTTATACTGCCAGACAGTTCAAGCAACTGAAAAGGGAGGTTTTTGTTCAACTTAAAAATAAATACCAGGTCAATATTTTTTTGGAGCAGTTAGAATATGATGCTGTTTTGGTTAAAGCCAGTGGCTTTGTAATTAAGTATAATGATTTATTCCCGCCAGACGACGGCAGCCAGCAACAACCTGGAATTGATGAGGTTACCAGGAAAGTCAATGATAGACTGGAAATCATTCTGTTTGCCCGCGAAGCTGAAAACATTGGTATTGAGGTAAACGATCAAATTAATGATTATAGCCATCATTTACTAACGCAAATGTTTCTGGAAAACCTACTAAAACAATGGCTTCCTAATGAACAAACTCTTGTTGAATATTTTCAACGAAACCCGAACCTGGCTTATATCCCAGAACGACGGCAGATTGGACAAATTGTGGTAGCTGAAAAACAATTGGCGACACAATTGCGGAGGCGTATATTAGCGGGTGAAAGTTTATTTGAATTGGCGACAGAATATACTGTTGACCCCTATGGCAAACAACATGCTGGTGATATGGGCTGGCTAAAGGAAAACAGCGCTTCGCCTAATATTGAAAAGGCTTTAAAAAACCTGCCCGATGGAAAAGTGAGCAAAGTCATAGAGACACCAAAAGGTTTTCATTTGGTGATGATTGTTGACAGAAAACCCGCGGAACAAAAGTCCTTTTTGGCAGTAAAAGACCGGGTAAAACGGGCTTTTATTGATAAAAAAATGCCACCTTATTTAGAGCAACTTATGGCTAAACATCATGTTCGTTGGCAAATTGAAGATA
>CAZNGU010000054.1:0-4459 GCA_964572325.1 uncultured Methylomarinum sp. | reverse complement strand
CCTTATTTAGAGCAACTTATGGCTAAACATCATGTTCGTTGGCAAATTGAAGATACTATATAATCAGATATTGTAACTACTCAGCGTGTATTAGCGTAAAGGGTGCAGGGTGTTAATTTAACAGGACGCGTAAATACATCCGTGTAAGCTCTCTGAAACGTCCTGTTTCAGAAGCCTGATAAATTAACACCCTGCATCCTTTGCTAAATTACAGTGAGTAGTTACCAGATGTTTTGATAAGAGTGTCTTTATATTGTGGTAAAAGACGCTCCTACTGAATTTTTTATAACAAGGGCAGCACAATCTCAGTAAAAGCTTTATCAGAAAAAATTCCTTGCTGCATCAAAATGAATTTGCCTTGCCGACCAATTACTACTGTATAAGGTAAAGTTCCAAAGGGATTACCCCATTGGCTTAATAATGGGTAATAGTCCTCTGGATCAGCTCGTAATATGGGGTAATTTATCCCTACTGTCCTAACAAAATTACGCAATTTTTTCATTTCATCAAGTCCAACACCTATAATTTGTAGCCCCTTTGCTGCGTATTGGCCTTGATAACGGATTAAATAGGGAATTTCAATTTGGCATGGGCCACACCAAGTTGCCCAAAAATTTAATATGATAACTTTTCCTCGCCACTCATTCAGATTGTGGGAGTGGTCGCTAAGATCCGGTAGGATTAAATGAGACACTTTCCATGCGTTAGTAATTCGCTGCTTTTCGGGTTCAGCTAAAAGTAAACCGGGTAATAATGATAAAGCTAATAATAAGTGTCGCATAGGTGGTGTGAATAAAAGTGAAGTAAAATATAACCATGAAGTACATGAAGGATAGAGCAAAGGCGAATCTTGCTCTTCTTCAAGTACTTCATGGTAGAAGAACAATGATTTTTACGTCACTTATAATCGCACCTTCACATAGGATCAAACTGGAATAAAGAATATAAATAACATATCATATAATTACCCTCTGATTTAATGTTTCTGATATGGAACCCACTCCCGAAAAAAGTATGTTCAGAGTTGTAAAAAAAATAATATTTAGTACGACTATATTTGCTGTTTCGTTCTGCTTTGGCTCGCTTGCCTTCAGCCAAGAGCAATCATTAGATCTTTCAGTACCTGAAAATCAGATACAGCGCCTTATGTCGACTCAGGGATCTGTTTTTTCATTGGAACAGGCTATCGAATATGCTTTGCTCCATAATCCAGATTTGCAAATTGCCCAACAGCGCATTGTGCAGGCAGAAGCTCAATTGGGTGAGGCATTATCCAGCTTTTATCCACAAGTAAGCACACGTTATTCCTATCAATATACGGAAAACCCTGCTTTGGTTTTTACCCATACTATTAACCAAAGACGGCTGGATTTTAATTCTAATTTTAATCATCCAGGTGGTATACAAAATCTACGCCCGGAAGTTTTGGCAAATTATTCTCTATATCGTGGAGGCCAGGATTATCAACTCAGCAAAGCGGCTAGATTAGGCGTCGAAACTGCCGAATTGGAACAATCTGCTATTCGTAACGGCCTGACCCAAGCGGTTATCTCTAGTTATTATGGCTATTTGGCTACTCAGGAAGTGTATAAAGTTACGGAAAATTCAATCAAAGCCATCGTCAGTGAATTAAAGCAAAGCCGGATACGTTTTGAAGCAGGCACTTTACTTAGATCTGATGTCCTATCGCTGGAAGTACAATTAGCAGAAGCTGAAGATGCAAAAATTCGAGCAGAAAACAATATTGAATTAGTAAAAACTAGTCTGAAAACCTTATTGGGTTTGAGCAGTGAGCAAGCTTTTAGCATAGGTCGAAATTCTGACATCCAACTCCCTCGTAATCTACCTGGCTTTTCTCAAGTTTTGAAAATAGCCTTAAAACAACGCCCGGAAATTCAAGTTGCTGATAAACAAATTGCTATTCAACAACGCATGCTCAGTGCGGCTAAAGGCGAACATTTACCTCGGGCTGATGCTTATGTCCGCTATGGGCAAGATAGCCGGGATGGTAGTTTCTCCACAAGTCGTGATCATATTACTGCGGGTGTGAATGTTGAAATGGATATATTTGCTGGCTTTGCTACTACTGAACGCATCAATAAAGCACAATCAAAACTGATTGAAGCAGAGGAAAGCAAAAGGCGCATTCAATTGAATATTGAAAACGAAGTTAAAAGAGCCTATCTTAGATTGAAGGAGGCACTGGCTCGCATAAATGTTAGTAATGCAGCCATCATATCAGCAGAAGAAGCAAGACGCATGGTGAAGGAACAACGAAAGGCTGGGGTAGTCACAGTAACCCGTTATATTGAAGCAGAAGTCGCAAGAGACAAATCACATTCCCGTGCCATTGCGGCAAAATTTGATGCTTTACGTGCTGAAGCTGAATTGAATAAAGCTCAGGGGCTGTGGAAATAGCCTAAAGTAAACTGGTGGGCAAAGGTCAATGGGGGCTTTTAGCTATGTTATTGAGTTGAGCCTATTGAGTTATTCGGGTGCGCTTCCTGTCGTCAGCACACCCTGCAATTATTCAGACATCATTTCTTTAATTTTTAACTCAATTATTTTATTGCTCTAGCTCAATATTAATCAACTTTGGTTTATCACGCATAATCAGATAATAAGCCACTGGAATCACCACCAGTGAAAATAGTGTTGAGGCAATGATACCGAAGACAAAACACCAGGCCAGCCCTGAAAAAATCGGATCAAGTACGATTATAGCTGAACCAAAAACGGCAGCGGCAGCGGTTAATAGTATAGGTGTTAAGCGAGTTGCACCCGCTTCGACCAACGCTTCGGGCAAGGTAATTTGCTGATCACGATTGTAAGTATGTTCAATAAAATCAATCAGAATGATTGAGTTACGCACGACTATACCAGCCAATGCAATCATGCCAATCATCGCAGTTGCGGTAAAGTAGATTGGGTTGGAGTACCCTGCAACAGGTTCTGTGAACAGGTTGATAAACCAGAACCCCGGCATTATTCCAATAATAGTTAACGGAATCGCAATCATCATAAGCAAAGGGATGCCTAATGAACCAATTTGACCAACAAGCAGGATATAAATCATAATCAGTGCAGCACCAAAAGCAAGTCCCAGGTCACGAAACACATCAACAGTAATTTTCCATTCACCTTCACCTGCCATTTCTGCATGATAGCCTTTTGGTAATGGGTTTTTTTCGAACCAGTCTGATAAATCCAGTATGGCTTCTACGGGACTGCGCCCTGCCATTTCAGCGGTCACATACATGAGACGTTGCAAATTTTTATGATAAATAGTCTGGTCACCTGCTTCTTTTTCTATGGTTCCTATTTCGCTGAGCGGAATGAGACTGCCTTTATCCGTTTTTACGCGAAGAGCCAGCAAATCACTTACCGATGAACGAGCCGCACGAGCTAATTGTAGATGAATCCGCAGAGGTTGACGCTCTGTTACTATGTGTACGGTTCCGGTAGTTTCTCCAGTCAATGCTAGTTTTAAAGTATAAGCGACCTGTTTAATGCTAACGCCATGAAGAGCTGCTTGCTCTCTATTAAGCATAAAATGAATTTTTTGATGGGGTGCTTCAACAAAATCATCAACATCAACGACACCTTCAGTCTGTTCTATTGCAGCTTTTACTTTATTCGATACCTGAATAAGTTCAGCATAACTGGCAGCAGGTGGAGCATAAACTTCAGCAACAATGGTTGATAAGACAGGAGGGCCTGGCGGTAACTCAACAATTTTAATATTGGCACCGTATTTTTTTTCAATTGCATCAATCGCTGAGCGGATACGCAAAGCAATTTGATGTGACTGCTGCTCTCGTTTATCTTTATGTAGCAGGTTGATGCGTATATCACCTACATAACTGCCCTGGCGCAAATAATAATGGCGTACCATGCCGTTAAAATCCATTGGTGAAGCCAGGCCAACATAACTTTGGTAGTCAGTAATTTCATTGACAGTTGATAAATATCGTCCAAGTGCTTTAGCAACTTCATCAGTGTTTTCCAATGTTGAGCCGCGAGGCATATCAATAATTAATTGCAGTTCATTCTTATTATCAAAGGGCAGGAGTTTTAATGGCACAACGCGGGTGACTGCGAGCATTGATGTGCCAATAAAGGCAATAAAAACAGCCAATAGAAACCAGCGTGAACGTGCAGGTGTAGAAATAATTGGAGCCAGAGTATTATGGTATAAACGATAGCTAAATGAGTTTTTTAAGTCGAAAGGTTTATCGTGTCCTTTACCGTAGTCCTTTTTTAATAAACGGTAACTGGCCCAGGGCGTTACTGTAAAAGCAATAATTAGTGAAAGCAACATGGCAATAGGCACATTGAATGCCATGGGTGCCATATACGGCCCCATCATGCCTGTAATATAAAACATCGGTAAAAAGGATAGAATAACAGCAAAAGTTGCAATAATAGTTGGCGGTCTCACTTCGTCAACAGCCGTTAG
>CAZNGU010000053.1:0-8591 GCA_964572325.1 uncultured Methylomarinum sp. | reverse complement strand
TGTCCTGTGCCGTAGTGAAGTCACGGATTCAGGTTAAGATGTAAGGCTTAATAATATCACCCAGGCCTTTGTTTATACAGCACCGCTGCAAAAATAGTCGTAGATCATGGGTTTATTAATGTGCCTGAAATAAGCAAGTTAAAGCCTGGGTATTAATAACTATATATTCCAGAATGTTGTTTTCTTAAACTCACAATAGCCATGCTAATCAAATTAATTTTTATTATTGTTTTTATTTTTATCATTATTAGTCTGGGTTTTGCCTTGTTTAATATAGTCAGGCATAAAGATCAAGATCATTCAGCCAGAACAGCTAAAGCATTGACTTATAGAATAGGGATTTCACTGGTATTGTTTATATTGCTTTTTATTGCCTATACAACAGGCATGATAAAGCCACATGGTATTGGAGCCAGAATTAATCAATTACAACATCAAGAACAAATGCAGACAAAATAGATGCTTAAAGCAGCGATGTATCTGCTGAAAATTTTTACCTGATTCTTCATAGATCGGTCGGGCTTAGCAACTTTTCTTCAGAGCAAAAAAAACCTCGCTAAAAAGCGAGGTTTTTTAACAAACAGTTGTTTGTTTATTACTGAGCTTGAACTTGTGCAGCTTGTAGACCTTTAGGTCCCTTTTCTACTTCATAAACTACAGTTTGACCTTCGGCCAATGTTTTGAATCCGTCGCCAGTAATTGCTCTGAAATGAACAAAAACATCATCTCCGCCGTCTTCGGGAGAGATAAAGCCAAAACCTTTAGATTCGTTAAACCATTTAACAGTACCAGTTGCCATTTTTGAAATCCTCAAAATGTATAAATTAATAATTAAAGCGTGCAGATGACATGAATAAGGATTCAGAGATGAGCCAATTACAGGGTGTTCTTAGAAAACCAGCTTGAGCCAACGCAAGCAATGGATACTATAGCCCACTAACAAAAAAAATGCTCGTTTTTTTTATAAAAAAATCAAAAAATATGATTTTTTTTTATAATCACAGGAAAAATGCTAAACGATTAAGCTCAGTTTCTAGTTTTTTTAGTATTGCTTTGGCGTTTTTTGTCTCATTTTTATTAACAGTAAACGGCGTGTCGTGGTTTAACAGTTTCCAGCGAGTTAACAATGCTTTTAGTTTTATCTGTTGGCTTACGGTAAAGTGCTGTTCTTCAATAATTATTTGATAAGCTTCTGACTCTAAAGGGATTAATGTTTCTGATAAGCGTAACAAGTCTTTAATTACCCTGTCTATTAGACTCATTTGTTGAAAAATCCATTGATAAACTTGTTTTGCATTGATTTTATCTATGGGTGAATATTCATTATCTGAAACAATCTTGATGCATTGAACCAGCTCGCTAGTACTAAAGCGAATGGCTGTCTCGTAGAATGCCGATCCTTCCATGTCGTATAGTTGATCTGTTTTGTATTGATCGACAGGCTTAGAAGCTGTACATAAAACATTTGAGTCTATAGCGGTCTTTGTTATTAGTGGGGGATAGTGTGTTTTACCCGTGTCCTCATCAATAATTTTTATTGCTCTGTATAAATAACCGGTTGCCTGTGATTTGTGGCCTGCAATGCCTATATTAAGTAAAACAGGATGGGGCTGGCGACTAAAAAGTGCCAAAGCATAAGCTGTAGCCGACGCCATGGCGACTTTACCTACCCCTGTGACTGTCAAGATGATTTGAACTGACTTATAAAGAGAAAAAGGGTGAATATTCAGGTCTTTTTTTAAGCGGAAAAATTGGATCAGTGGTTTGGCTTCACAAGCTAATGCAACAAAAATAAAAACCTGATGATTTAATTTGCTTTTGTGTTCTAGTCGTCTCAATTATCTGAACTTTCTACTGTAGCGGGTTCGACTGATGGTTTTGTATTTTTTGCAATAGGTCTTGGTTTTTTAGTAAAACCGGTTTTGTTGCCTTGATAGCTTTTCTTGCGAGGCGGCCTTTTTGCTGGCTGCTTAATATCCGTTGCGATGACATCGCCAGTTATAGGCTGTACTACTATCTTTTCACCTATAAAGTCTTCAATGTCAGGCATAGAATAGGCGTAGTCTTCGCAAATAAAACTAAATGCAACCCCGCTGGCACCAAATCGAGCGGTTCTGCCTATTCGATGCACATAATCTTCTACATCTTGGGGTAAGTCATAGTTAATAACATGTGAGACTTCTGGAATATGCAAGCCTCGAGCTGCTACATCAGTTGCAATCATCAGATGAACTTTATTTTCCTGAAAATCATTTAACAGCCGCTGGCGTTTATCTTGCGGAACGTCACCGCTTAAAACGGCTACTTTGTATGCATTAGCGACAAGATAGGATTCAAGTTGTTCTGCACATCGCTTGGTATTAACGAAAACAATACATCGTTGGGGTTGATGTTTTTTTAGCAAGCCAAAAAGTAAAGGGATTTTTTGATCATTAGCCGGGCAAAAAGCACTTTGGGTAATGGCTTTTGAAGTGACGTCTTCCGTTTCAATTTTAACTAATACCGGGTTATTCATGTGCTCGTAAGCCAGTTCGGTAACTTTATAGGATAAAGTGGCCGAAAACAGAAGATTAAGTCGCTTCTCAGCGGGGGGCATTTGTCGTAGCAAAAAACGGATATCTTTAATAAAACCCAGATCAAACATTCTGTCTGCTTCATCCAGCACAGAAACTTGAATATGCTTAAGGTTCAGAGCTTTTTGTCGGTAAAAATCAATAATGCGGCCAGGTGTACCAATGACAATATCTACATTAGCCTTGAGTGAATCCTGTTGTTTCTTATAATCGGTGCCACCATAGATTAATGCATATTTTAAATTGAGTTGCTTGCCTAGCAATAATGCATCTTTATGAATTTGAATAGCTAGTTCTCTGGTAGGCGCTAAAATCAAGGCTCTGGGGTTTTTAATGTTTTCACTTTCGTCATTAATTAAATGCTGAAAGGTCGCCAATAAAAAAGCAGCAGTTTTGCCAGTGCCTGTTTGTGCCTGGCCTGCAATGTCTTTACCTCGCAGAGAAAGTGGCAGCGTTTTATCTTGAATAGGGGTGCATTCAATAAAATTAGCGCTTTTTAAACTTTTAATGATTAGGTCAGATAATTCAAGATTACTGAAGCGTGTTTTGGTTAAATGTGTTTCTTTCATCTGGCATAGGATAACGTAAAAATTGTTTTCTCTGAAATTGATTGACAATTGAGTACGATCAATTCTATAGTTGAGCTTTAAAAATTTTGGAGAATAAAGTGAGTGATGCTGTCCTACATGTAACAGATGCGGATTTTAATGAAACTGTTATTAAGTCTGACACCCCGGTTTTAGTGGATTACTGGGCTGAATGGTGTGGACCCTGCAAAATGATTGCACCTGTTCTGGATGAAATTGCTACTGAATATGCGGGTAAATTATCAGTTGCAAAAATAAATATTGACGACAACCCTGCAACACCGCAAAGTTATGGTGTTCGAGGAATACCTACTTTAATGATTTTTAAAGATGGCGAGGTTGAAGCCACAAAAGTAGGTGCTTTAAGTAAATCTCAATTAGCTGACTTCATAGACAGTAATCTCTAGAAATATCTCTTATTCTGCCAGGGTTTTCAAAAAATTTGCTTAATCCTGGCTTTATAGCGTATACTCTATCTGTACTCACTTCAGTGCGCCCCAACAAACACCTAGATTTATCCCACATAAGCTAGATTATCTTTTTTTAGATTCTGCCGTTTGGCAATCTTAAATTCTTCGTATTATATGAATCTTTCCGAGCTAAAACCAAAACCCATTAGTGAAATTGTATCTATTGCCCAATCACTAGGTATAGAAAATATCGCCAGAGCCCGCAAACAGGAAGTTATTTATTCCATTCTGAAAAAACAGGCTAAAAGTGGAGAGGACATATACGGCGATGGTGTGCTGGAAATATTGCAAGATGGCTTTGGTTTTTTACGGACGCCGGAAAGTTCTTATTTGGCAGGTCCTGATGATATTTATGTATCACCCAGTCAGATCCGGCGTTTTAGTCTTCGTACCGGGGATACTATTAGCGGTAAAATAAGACCTCCCAAAGATAATGAACGTTATTTTGCCATGCTCAAAGTTGAACAAATTAACTTTGAAGCACCGGAAAATGCAAAAAACAAAATTCTCTTCTCAAATCTAACTCCTCTCTTTGCAAATAAACGATTTATTCTGGAACAAGGCAATGGTACCAGTGAAGACTTGACTAGTCGGGTTATAGATTTAATTGCACCTATCGGTAAAGGTCAGCGTGGCTTGATTGTTTCTCCACCGAAAGCGGGTAAAACCATGATTCTGCAAAGTATTGCCCATGCAATAGCAGAAAATAACCCCGAATGCTATCTCATTGTGCTGCTTATTGATGAACGTCCCGAGGAGGTCACTGAAATGCAGCGTTGTGTGCGTGGAGAAGTAGTCTCCAGTACCTTTGATGAGCCCGCTACTCGCCATGTTCAAGTAGCTGATATGGTTATCGAAAAAGCGCGGCGTTTAGTAGAGCATAAACACGATGTAGTTATTTTGTTAGACTCTCTCACGCGTTTAGCAAGAGCCTATAATATGGTGACACCCTCTTCTGGCAAGATTTTATCAGGGGGTGTTGATGCCAACGCTTTAGAAAAGCCCAAACGTTTTTTTGGCGCAGCCAGAAACATTGAAGAAGGCGGCAGTTTAACCATTCTGGCAACAGCCCTGGTGGATACCGGTTCAAGAATGGATGAAGTTATTTACGAGGAATTCAAAGGAACCGGTAATATGGAATTACATCTGGATCGTAAAATTGCCGAAAAACGGGTTTACCCGGCGATTAACATTAATCGCTCGGGTACACGACGGGAAGATTATCTGGTTGATCCTGGTGAACTACAAAAAACCTGGATCTTAAGGAAAATTTTACAGCCAATGGATGAAATGGCTGCTTCTGAGTTTATTTTAGGTAAGCTGAAAGACTTTAAAACCAATGCTGAGTTTTTCGATTCAATGAGGCGATAGTTTAAAAGGTAAAAGCTAGAAAGCCTTACCTTTTCCAGTATGAAGCTTACTTTTTTAAACTTTTGCTTGAGGTATATAACCTTCGGGTATTTTAAAATCTTCTGAAAAAAGAAATTTTTCTCTTTCTGTTTCCAGCAATTTTCTGGCTTTGGGGTCAAAGCTTTCCAGGCGTTGCTCGTTAATAATCATTGTTTGCATATTTATCCATTCCTGCCAGGCCTGTTTTGAGATATTATCGAAAATATATTGGCCTTTAAGCCCCGGGAATGGAGGGTTGTCCAAGCCTTCTGCTTCAATCCCCAATTTTATACATTTAATCATTCTTGTCATTGTAGTGTTTCCTGAAAAAGTTTTTTAATAGGGGCAGGAAGCCCCAGTGAGTTAATTTGCTCTTTTTTATACCAAATAAGATGACTGGCTTCCATAATACTATTGAATGGTTTTTCTGTTTTAGCTAAAACAGGGGTGTAATCTAAATGGTAATGCGAAAAAGTATGTCTTTGCTGTTTTAATTGCGTAATAGAGTTAAGTGCTGTGTTTTTATTGAGTCCCCATGCCATAATATGGTCAATTGACTCAAATTCCATAAAACTCCATAAGCCTCCCCAAATACCTGATTCAGTTCTTTTTTCTAATAAAAACTGACCCTGCTCATCTTGTAGCACTAAAAAAATAATCTGTTTTACTGGAATTGATTTGGTCGGTTTAGGTGTTGGCAATTGATGGATTTTATTTTCTATTTTTGCCAGGCAGCTTTGCTTGATAGGGCATTTATTACATTGGGGTTTAGTTCTGGTGCATAAAGTAGCGCCTAAATCCATCATCGCCTGAGTATAATCAGCTGAGCGATTAATAGGTGTATTTAGCGCACTGATTCGCCAAAGTTTATTGCTGACTTTAGTCTGTCCGGGCCAGCCTGAGATCGCATCATGCCTTGCTAATACACGCCTGACATTGCCATCTAAAATAGGATGGCTTTTGTTAAAAGCAATACTTAAAATAGCACCAGCGGTTGAACGACCAATACCTGGTAATGCCATTATTGAATCTAATTCTTCAGGAAAAACGCTGCCGTTTTGATAAATAATACTGGCTGTTTTATGTAAATTTCTGGCTCTGGCGTAATAGCCTAAACCAGCCCAGAGACGTAGTACGGAATCAGGAGAGGCAAGTGCCAATGTTTTAATATCAGGGAACCGCGCTATAAAACGATTAAAATAGGGGATGACTGTAGCAACTTGTGTTTGTTGCAGCATGACCTCTGAAAGCCAAACACGATATGGAGATATGGGATGTTGCCAGGGCAAATCCTTTCTGCCATTTAAGTCATACCAGGCAAGTACTTTTTGCTGGAATAATTCAGGTGCCATTTTAACGATGATGAGAAAAGCGTCAGTTTCACGCCTGGTTTATTTATTGTGTTATCTAAAAGAAGCCTTTAATTAAATCACTCACACCGGGGCCTAACTTTTCATCCAGTTTCTTTAATAATTCATCTTTCTTTTTATTGATTTTTTCTTTGTTCTTTTCCGTAAACATGGCAACAAGATCCAATGTGTATGAAGGCTTAGAAAAGCTTCCTGCTATATTGATGATGATAGGAAGACCTTTGATTTTTTCAGGCTGAGTTTTGCTTGCAGCTTTTTTAAGCAGTTTGGCATTTATTTTATAATCAATTTTTTCAGAAACCAGATTGGCAGTACCTTTACCATTGACACGTAATTTTGCTGCTTCTGCATAGAGATCTTTGTTGCTTAACAGGCCATTCGTAATTTTTGCTGAGCCTTTTATTACTGAAAAAACAGT
The DNA here is from genome assembly GCA_964572325.1 of uncultured Methylomarinum sp. Classification (GTDB taxonomy): domain Bacteria; phylum Pseudomonadota; class Gammaproteobacteria; order Methylococcales; family Methylomonadaceae; genus QPIN01. The sequence goes on along the minus strand of CAZNGU010000053.1, from coordinate 1,784 downwards.
TTGGTCAGTTTTTTGTGTGGAAGGTAGAGGGGAGCCTCCAAGGAGCGACTTACCTTGGTCAATAATTTTTTGTAGATTAAAACCTTTGATAACACCGTCCCTAAAACTAAAATTGATATTCCCGTTTAATGAAGATTTAAGTGATTGTTCAGTATTTCCTCGACCAGTAATTTTGACTGAAGCATTAACGGTACCTGTCATATTAGTCATATCAAATTTGTCTTTGATTAAGGGTTCAACTTGAACCTTAATTAGCTTATGATCAATGGCTAATCGGGGTGTTTTACCTTGCACGTTAATTGATGTCTTGCCTGAATAGGTTCCCTGATAAAATTGCTTGACTCGTTGTTCTGTATTGATGATGCCATTCTTTGCCTTTATTTTAAAAATTACCCCGTTCATACTTGAGCGATTAACTTTAAGTTTATCTACGGTGATCTGGCCATTGGCATTGAAATTTCTTAGTGTTTCAACAGGAAATAAATTGGTAACGGCGACAGCAGCCTGGGCAGAAGTGGAGACTGCTTTGATGGTTTTTTTTGACTTGGCTGCGCTGGCATCTTCAATTGGCAAATAGTGATCAACATTTATACTATCTATTTTAAAAGCAAAGTTATAAGCAGGATGGTCAAAGTTTTTGATATTTGCCGAGCCTTTGATACTGGTGTCATCAAGCTTGAGTAGTAACTCATTAATATTGATAGAGTCTGTTCCGGCGTTAAAAGCAAGCTGCATAGATGTTCTACTCATTGCACTGCTGTTTTGCATTTGTGGCAAAGTGATTGCCATATTTTTCAAAAATGTAGCCAGATTAAATTCAGCAATATTAATAGAGCCTGTAAACGAGGGCTTATCTATGATTTGTTTTCCGCTTACATTGGCAATTAATGTGAGATTGCCTGTATTAAAGGTCAGTTCTGGAATAGCTAATATTTGTTGAGATAAATCAATGCTTACATTAGCTAATAAACTAGCTATCAATTCTTCGCCAGGAATTTCCTTGCCTGTAGTCACGCTTTTAATGTTGAGATGATTTAAGTTAAAAACATCTAAACTTTCATTAATCATTAAATCAGCTGAAAAGTTAATAGATTCTGTTAACTCAGGTTCTTTATTGACCACAGAGAAGGATAAATCAATACCAATAGGCTTATCGAACACTACTTTATCTGTTATAAAGTTGAAGTCATTAATTTCAGTATACTTCTCTTGTTGCTGATCATTCCAGACGATTTTAGCCTGTTCAATTGAAATGCCTCCAATCGCTAATGCTGCCAAAGGGGCTGCTACGCTGGATTCAGCTTCCTTAGCCGTTTTTTTCGAAGTATGTTGTTTGGTTTTCTTGCTAGAACTGTCTGAGCGATTCAGATCTTCCCAGTTATTATCACCTTGTTTGTTTTTGGCTAAATTTAGTACCAGGCCTTTAAGTACAATCCGACTGACCTGTATTTCTTTTGAAAGAAGGGGGATTAATTTAACTTTTAAGTTGCTTTCAGCAATTTCTGCAAAGGGTTTGTCAGTAAATCCTTTCGCATTGCTTAAAACTAATTTACCGGTTGAAACGCCTATCCAGGGGAAAACAGAGAGTTCCAGATCACCATCAATTGTCAGTTCTCTGCCTGTGCTTTTTTTAACAGCCGCTTCAATTTCAGGTTTAAAATCATTAGGATCAACAAAGAAAGGTAACGCTATAGCAGCAATGATAATCAGTAAAATCACTGAAGCGAAAATTGATAATAAAATTTTAAGCAATTTACTCATTGGTTGTCCCATGGTTTTAAAAG
>CAZNGU010000052.1:0-8618 GCA_964572325.1 uncultured Methylomarinum sp. | reverse complement strand
GGCAACCACTGACTTTCCTTGCCTTTTTCCACTATCTACATGGACTTCTTTGGTTTTATTGTCTTTTTTTAAGATCCAGGGAGAATAGTTGAGTATATTTTCTCTCGGCTCAGTTAATGAATAGATCTTAACCCAGCCTTTGATACCAAATACACCTGATATTTTGCCAGCCTTGATGAGTTCATTATCAAGCAAAATACTGCCTAAAAATCAACTATGCCGCGACTTTTCCTGCATCTTTAATTAATCTGGCCACACGTGCCGAAGGCTGAGCACCGACCGATTTCCAGTAAGCAATGCGCTCATCTTCCAAACGTAATCTTTCTTCGTTACCGCGAGCAAACGGGTTAAAGAACCCTAAACGCTCAATATAACGGCCATCACGACTGTTTCTGCTGTCTGTAACAACAACGTGATAAAATGGGCGATTTTTTGCACCACCTCTTGCAAGACGAATAGTTACCATGTAATTACCTTAAAATACATTCAATCAAAAATTAATCGACTTATTCTACGCTAATTCTTATAGATAGGAAATACTTTTTATATAATCTTCCTTCTCTGTGTTAGAGAAGACTTATAATGTGTTACTAAATTTATAATTTTAAGCTATTTTTAATATAATCCATAGAATCATGACTTCTAACAGTTAAGAACCTTGATTGTAACTATTCAGCATGATTTTGCTCAAGCTATTCCTAGCACACTCCTTAATTCAAGAAGGAATTATTAATGACTTCTAAAATAACCGGTGATAGCGCAGAACGCAGCTTTAAATCCATTGTCACTGTCGACAGATATCAACCTCATTTTTTTGATTTTGATAAAGCGGTAGATGTCAGTGAAATTCCGGTTAAAAAAAAATTTGCCATCGCATTTACAGGGGAAAGCGGAAACACCATTAATGCAGAAAGTAGCTTTTTATTTGAAAAAAAAATCCGGATTGTATTTTCTAAAAATGAAACACTCCATGTCGATGATGCGATTAGCCTCAGTCTACTTGCTGTCCATAAAAAACTAGCGCATGATTATTTTTTAAATATCCCTTGTACACTGAGCAAAGTAGAACAATTTGATCATGTTAGCCATGCTGAAATTACTTTTAGTAATCAAGCCAATACAGAGTTTACTAACTGGTACCAACAATGGCTAGCCAATTTAAAAAATGCAAAAAATAGAGAAGAGATCAACCGAGACGCCTTTAATTTTCTTTATCAATATTATAAGCGCCTTTATTGTGACCACCTACCCTACCCGATTTTATTCAGCGATAAAACCCAAATAAGACGAGCCTATTTATCTAAGATAGCCAGCACTAATATTTCATTTATTACAGAAAATGAGACCGCTGTACATTTACCTGTTAACGCTATCCAGCCTTATATTACACTTCCCAGTAAAATCAACCGGATTCCCCTTTATGCCTGGTACGAGAAAGGCCAGATTCATTTTTTTTCTAAAGCGGATTACCCTGAGCTTTCGCCAATAGAAATTATCAGTTGGCTGATTACAAAACCACAATGGCGCGTGCTATTGATTCGAAATCGTAAAATTACTTTTGCCAATGAACGGCAACGTAAGGAGATAGTGCAATATTTTACAGATAATATCAGTCAGAATGATTCTACTTTTGAAGATGACTTTTTTAAACTGTGTATAAGCACCAATGTGTTAGATATTTCTTGCTTGTTTAAGCAGATTGATCTCCCTGACTATCAACAGGAATTGCAGAAAAACCAATCTACTTTGCCAGAACCGGATGTCGATTACCACCGCATATCATTTAAAATCAAACGTTACGAGATGCGTTATGACACCATAAGCCAAGTTAAACTAAGCACTTTGTACACGGAGGAACAAGTTGTGGCTGAAACAGTTAATGTTTCCCTGCAGGGACTTAACATCAAACTTATGGCAGATAGCTGTCCATTTCGAGAACATGACTCTGTTTTGGTGGAATTTACTCAATGGAACGATGAAATGCCCAGAAAACTACTCCTGCTTAAAGATAAAATTGAGCCGGTAGAATATAAAATAATGAGCATTAACAAACAACTGGGACATATAGCATTGGGTGTCAAACTGGTTACAAGGGAAAATGATTCAAATTTTAGAGACTTTATTAAAAATAAAATTAAAGCCATTAAAAAAATAGCAGCAGGTAGCCTACGAAATAGTAGCGATGTCTACCAGTCTTTGGTGTCAAGTTTATGGATTAATAATAATATCGCAGGCCTGGTATTTTTTATTGGCAAAGACAGCAAGGGAATCCATATCATTCAAGCCATTGCAAACACCAAAGGAAACCAAAAATTACGGCAGCCTTTTGTAAAAAGTAATGATTGGTCTTTTTTACAGCAACATGCTTTCAATTTAGTCAATGCCGTGAAAGAGATTAATAATTTGGGATTATATTGCTACTACGACGATATCAACTCCCCTCAGCAATGGCATACTAAAACAGATATGGATTTTGATTCTGTAAAAAGTAAAGCTGATTTTATCAAGACCGCCATCTCATTTAAAAAACACTTTTTTTATCATTGCTCTTTAAGCCCGATTATTCCAGGAAAAGATGATATTCTAAATGGCGAATCGAGTTCTTTAGTCAGCCTAGGTCAACATCGCTTAAAAGAAATACATCAAATTTGTCGCTCACTCGCTGTTATTGGAGAGCTTAATGATGTCACTCGCTTAATTGAATTTTTCTATAACACTACTGAGTGAATGATGCGAAAAAGTGACTTTAATTATCATCTACCTTCACATTTAATTGCCCAGAAACCATTAGCTAATCGCATCGACAGTCGTTTGCTATGCATGGAAAAATTTACAGGTCGATTAAAAGACCTATACTTTACTGATTTTGTTGATTTGCTTAATGAGAATGACTTGTTGATCTTAAATGACACCAAAGTAATTCCGGCTCGCTTATATGGCAAAAAACAAACCGGAGGTAAAGTTGAAATATTGATTGAAAGAATCATTGATGATCAACATGCCATCGCCCATATTCGCTCCAGTAAAGCCCCTAAAGCACATTCATTACTGAAGCTTGATAAAGGCTTTGAATGCGAAGTGACAGGCAGAGAGCACGATCTGTTTTGTTTGGCATTTAAAACTCCGCAAACCATCTTGGAAATACTGGAACAAATAGGCCATATACCTTTACCACCCTATATTACCAGAGAAGATGATGCAGAAGATTTTAGCCGCTACCAAACAGTCTTTGCGAAACAGGCGGGTGCGGTTGCAGCCCCTACAGCCGGTTTACATTTTGACCAGGAAATCATCAACAAAATAGAACAAAAAGGTATTGGCAAAACCTTTGTGACATTACATGTTGGTAGTGGTACCTTCCAGCCTGTGAGAGTTGAAGATTTATCGGAACATATAATGCACAAGGAATTTTACTCAGTAAGCCAAAATACTGTAGATGCTGTTCTACAAGCAAAGAAGAAAGGAGGCCGTATTATTGCCATTGGCACTACTGCTGTCAGAGCTCTGGAGTCGGCATCAAGAACCGATCAATTACAGGCTGGAATGGGAGACACCGATTTATTTATTACACCAGGCTATTGCTTTAAATCGGTAGATGCCATGCTGACTAACTTTCATTTACCCGAATCTACATTATTAATGCTGATTGCTGCATTTGCCGGTTATGATCAAGTAATGAAAGCCTATCAACATGCCATTAATGAAAAGTATCGTTTTTTTAGTTATGGTGATGCTATGTTTTTAGGTGATTTAAACTAAATTATGAGTATTAGTGCTTCACTAGAAGGCTGTCCAAGAAAAATTGAACAAAATTCTAAAAATTAACTCTTTAGAAACAAAATTATTCAGTGACTATTAAGAAAGCTTTTGTATCATTACTTTAATTATTATTTTCCAGGAGATTTATCATGAAAAAACTAGCGTGTTTGATATTAGCCGTTGCCTTAATTAGCGGCTGTGCTACTGACCCCTATACTGGTGAAGAAAAAGTAGCTAATGCCGGCTGGGGGGCTGCTATTGGCGCTGCTAGCGGCGCTGCTATTGGTGCGCTTGCCGGAGGCGGCAAAGGTGCGTTAATTGGTGCGGGAGCGGGGGCTGCTGTAGGAGCAGGTGCAGGTTATTATATGGATAACCAAGAAAAGAAATTACGCCAAAGACTGGAAGGTACAGGAGTTAGGGTACAGAGACAGGGTGAAAATATTAAATTAATTATGCCCGGCAACATAACTTTTGCCACTGACTCTGCCACTATTGACAGCAACTTTTATCCTGCCCTGGATTCAGTAACTGTCGTGCTTCAAGAGTTTGATGATACTAGTATTAACATTTCCGGTTATACCGATTCTACCGGCAGCGATTTTTATAATCAGCAATTATCAGAACGCAGAGCCAATAGTGTTGCTAGTTATTTGGTTAGAACAGGGGTTGCCCACGGACGCATTCAAGCCAGAGGTTTTGGTGAACGTTACCCTGCCGCAGATAATGAAACGGCTCTAGGCCGTTCTCAAAATCGCCGGGTTGAAATTACCATCAGACCTAAATAGGCTCAAACAAATATTTCAGCGAGGAATGAGGATTTAATAAGTTCCGGAAGTTATTAAATCCTCACGTCTGAATGCTTGTGTTACCGCAAACTTTCACTGAAACATCATTTTTATTACTATTATTAAAATCAATATTGAAAAATAGCGCTTTAACTTTTTAGCAGGTAGTTTATGAGCTAATTTTGCCCCTAAAGGTGCAGTTAAAATACTACACAATGTAATCCCCAGAAAAGCAGGTAAATAAATATAACCCAGACTCCACTCGGGTAAACCAACCTTTCCCCAGCCTAAAAATGCATAAGCAACCGTCCCCGATAGTGCAATTGGCAAACCACATACGCTGGAAACAGCCACTGCATTTTTCATGGGAACCTGCCTCCCAACCAAATAAGGCACCGTTAAGCTTCCTCCGCCTATGCCTAATAAGGAAGATATTAAGCCAATGCCATTACCAACCAGATAGTCCAGCCTGGTGCTTGCTTTTTTACGCTTAATTTTTGGCTGTATATGCAGTGCCATGCGCACAGCAACATAAATTAAATAGCAAATAAACAACCATTTCAAATTATCTGCCGTCACCCATTCAGCTACTTTTGCCCCTGCTGCAGAACCTAACAAAATACCTGGTGTTAATTTATAAACTCTATCCCAGCGTATATTTCCTAATCTTTGATGGCTAAGTAATGAAGAAATAGAGGTCAATATAATGGTAGCCAAAGAGGTTGCAACAGCCATAATCATCAACTGGTTTTCTGGAAATTGTTGCCCAGCAAACAACCATAACAAAGCCGGAACAATAATCACTCCACCGCCCAATCCAAATAAACCTGCCAATAAACCAGCAACCATACCTACCAACATGGCTAATAAAAAAAATTCAAGCATTGTTACACCCTGTTAAAATTCTATTAAAATAATACATTTAATCTATTTGTTAATGAAAACATTTTTAGTCGGCGGCGCAGTCAGGGATTTTTTACTCAATATTGCTGTTACAGAAAAAGACTGGGTAGTTCTTGGTGAAACCCCTGAATCCATGATTAAACGTGGGTTCCAACCTGTTGGAAAAGACTTTCCTGTTTTTTTACACCCCACTAGCCATGAAGAATACGCATTGGCTCGCACAGAACGAAAAACTGCACCTGGCTATAAAGGCTTTACTATTCACGCTTCACCAGAAATTACTTTAGAACAAGATCTGCTGCGTAGAGACTTAACCATCAACGCCATTGCCCAGGATGAAACAGGCACACTTATTGACCCGTTTAATGGTCAGCAAGATCTAAAAAACCGCATCTTTCGTCATGTTTCCCCTGCTTTTAGTGAAGACCCTGTAAGAATCTTGCGTATTGCCCGTTTTGCAGCCCGTTATTCTCACCTAGGTTTTACCATTGCTGAAGAAACCTTGCAGTTAATGAAGAACATGGTCAGTCAAGGTGAAACTGATCACCTGGTCGCCGAACGTGTATGGGCAGAACTACATAAAGCATTGTCTGAGCAAACACCTGCTGCATTTTTTTATACCTTAAAACAATGCAATGCGCTGGAGACCATTTTTCCAGAAATTGAGCAACTCTTTGGCGTACCACAACCCAAAAAATATCATCCAGAAATTGATACCGGCATTCATTGCTTATTATCCTTGGAACAAGCTACAAAGCTTTCCCTCAAACCCGAAGTACGTTTGGCCGCTTTGTTGCATGATTTAGGAAAAGCTGTCACTGATAAAAAAAAATGGCCCAGTCATCATGGTCATGAACAATTAGGACTACCTATTCTTGATCGTTTTTGCACTCGTTTACGTATACCCAAAAAATTTAAAACACTGGCGACTCATGTAATGAATTACCACACGCACTGTCACCGTGTTTTTGAACTACGCGCAACAACCTTGACCGATATGCTAAGTGTTTTAGGCGCCTTCAAATCGCTTGATAGTGTTAAACAGTTTACACTTGCCTGTGAAGCCGACGCTAAAGGCCGAACAGGACTTGAAAATAAGGCTTACCCGCAATCAGCCTATTTACTTAAAGCCGCTGATGCAGCAGCTTCTATTGATACTTCAGACATTTTAAACAGCAATTTACAAGGGGCTAAAATTGGTGATGCTATCCGACGATTCCGCATCAAAGCTGTTTCTGCCTTTATTAAATCGGTATAAACGCGGTAGCTATTGCCTGAATAACATTTTTTATTTGTCTGTGTGATCTATCGGCAATTATCTGTGCCATCATATCCTGGGCATTAATCATTTTCCCAAACAAGCGCTCAAAACTTAAGTTTACCTGCTTGGCATCTGCTGAACTCAGTAAAAACAATTCACCATTCCTTTTCTGCTTGGTTCGAATCAACCACGAAGCCAATTCAATATTTCTTGCACTATCATAGAGTTTTTGAGCTTCCAAAAGATTATGCAAATAGAAAGAGCGATGATTATCATAAGATGCCAACACCATGGCTTCCAAACCTGCGACAAAGACCTTGACCCTGTCACCTTGATAAGTCTCATCAAATGTTAGCCAGATTTCTTGTATCGCTGTATTACGTTCAATGCTTGGAAACGGATCGGCAGTTATTTCATTAACTGCCATTTCCAGACTTTTATATCCCCCTTTTTTCCATTCTCGTGGATTACGTTTATACAGCTTTATGGCTAATTCCCTTAATCCATTTAATACCATTGTCTGATGTGTTTCTGTCACCAAATCAATATCATTTTTGACTACCGAACTAAATTCAAAGGCTTTTCCATGGACATCACCGGTAGATGAACATCCTGTATCGAATACAATAAGCAAACTAAAAATTGCTAACAACCTAACTTTGTCTAAACTCATCTGTTTTCTTTTTTACAAATTTATTGAATAATATAGTTAACACAATTATAGTTAAATCAATTTTACTTACCGACTCTAAACCCATGCCATCATTTGATATTGTTTCCGAATTTGACGCACACGAAGTGCATAATGCTGTAGATCAAGCCAATAAAGAAGTAAGCACCCGTTTTGATTTTAAAGGCTCTGATGCAAAATTTGAATTACAGGATAACAGCATTCTTATGAAAGCCCAATCCACATTTCAATTACAGCAAATGCTTCCCATTCTATTCTCAAAAATGAGCAAAAGAGGTGTTGACATAGCTTGCATGGAATCAGGAAATATTCAGGACACCGGGAAAACAGCGCAACAGCCCATTACCTTAAATCAGGGTATTGAAACATCAGTCGCTAAAAAAATAGTCAAATCAATCAAAGATAAAAAACTGAAGGTTCAAACCGCAATACAAGGCGAGAAACTCAGAGTCACAGGCAAAAAAAGAGATGACCTGCAACAAGTTATTGCCTTTCTGAAAGTAGAGGATTCTATAGAGATTCCTTTACAATTTGAAAATTTTAGGGATTAATTAAAGACATTATTAAAACAATCTAATAAATGCTTAATAGAAAAAATTTACAAAATAAATTAAATCATATGACTAACATATGTTATCGTTCATCTTAAAAGTAGGAAAAATATAATAAACTTCCATTATACTATGGTCTATATATAAATAGATGGGAGGGGTTTTGCATTGTATATGGATTTTTTTTCCATACATCAACAATGATAAATTAAAAAAATATCTGTTTATGTTCGAACGGGTGAATTCGAATATAAATTTTATCAATTTCACCAACAAGATAGAGTAAGTTAAATGAGTAAAGGTATAGTTAAATGGTTCAATGCTGACAAAGGCTTTGGTTTTATTACGCCAGAAGATGGTAGCAAAGACCTTTTTGTTCATCACTCAGAAATTCAAAGTGGCGGTCAGTACGCAACTCTGAATGATGGTCAAGCTGTTGAATTTGAAGTTGGCCAAGGCCAAAAAGGTCCTTGTGCAAATAAAGTGACTGCAATTTAAGGCCACACATAATATGGTAAGGGCTGGGTTTCCCCAGCCCTTACCAGTCTAGATCGGGCTCTCACTCTCTCACAGAACCGTCCTTAGGATAATAGGGGTCGATAATAGGGGTCGATAATAGGGGTCAGAGTAATATTTATGTTTCGGAAAAACAAAGTTTCAATTAAAAT
>CAZNGU010000051.1:0-8624 GCA_964572325.1 uncultured Methylomarinum sp. | reverse complement strand
CAAGGTGTATCCCTACTTACTGCGTGGCGTGTCGATTACTGAGCCAAATCAAGTATGGAGTACGGATATCACTTACCTTCGACTGAAAAATGGATTTACCTATCTAGTTGCAATCATCGATTGGTATTCACGTCGCGTACTCAGCTGGCGAATCAGTAATACCATGGATGCAACATTCTGCGTTGAGTGTTTAGAAGACGCACTACGCACACATGATAAACCGAAAATCTTCAATACTGATCAAGGCTCACAGTTTACTAGTGATGCTTTTACGGGTGTGCTGAAACGTGAAAAAATTGATATCAGCATGGATGGTCGGGGGCGAGCATTTGACAATATTTTCGTGGAACGACTTTGGCGCAGTGTTAAGTACGAGGATATTTACCTGAAAGGCTATGGTTCAATAAGCGAATTGACACTTGGACTTACGGAGTATTTCGCTTTCTATAATAATGAGCGTCCACACCAATCACTGGCCTATAAAACACCAAACAATGTATATTTATCTGCGATGGGCGGTGGAGCGATGATCGTAGATAAATACGGTACGTCGGCAGTGTCCTCCGTTCCGCTAAGCGGAACGGAGGACACTGCCGACGTAAGAGCCGAAACAACGGAAGCAAAGATAAAACTGGGGCAACGCTGTACAGTTGCAAGTGAAATTGAATGTACAACTTAAACTCAGTGAATTATTGTCTTGACTCAGGGGGCCACTTTACTATTCCATGCTGAAGATCTTAATTGTTTGCCATAGTGGGCTGCATCTTCAATATTTTCAAATGCTAAACCGTCATTATTCTCTATTTTAGAATATGTAATAGGACGAGAGTAATCTAATGGGTTTATCGTTGATTTTGTATTTTTCTTATGCGGGAACTGTTGTAATAGTCGATAGACTAGTTCTAAACAATTTACATCCAACCGTTCAATTTCTTGTTTTAAATCTTCTGTATTTATCATTGAGACAGCTCTGGATTATATTCTCTAATAATTTCTAAAACTTATTCAATATATTTGCCTTCACTACTTGCTGTTCCTTCTCTTAAAAAAAGTGGAATTAATTCTTTAAAATCCTATACAGTCTTTGGAGGAAATTCTAATAATATTTACATTAGTACTACTCGTAGTAATCGTTTTCAAGATTATTTTCTATAGTTTTTTGAAATTTTGGCGGTTTTTTGCTTAAATTTTCAATATTAATGGTGTGTCTTTTTCCACGCTTCCTTTATCTGCACTCATTTTGGCAAACATTAGGGTTTTACTTGTGGCCTTTTTAAATTCCTGGTAAAAAGGCCAGTAGATTTTCTCAGGGTTTAGCTTGGCGTGTATCAAAATCAGCTTTAGATTTTTCCATGTTTGACCTAACTTTTTCACATCAAACCTTGAGTTACAGTAATCAAATTACGTCACTTTCAGTAGCAAATTTCTTTTCAGTTTTTTGATATCATATTATATAGGATAATATGATACTAAATATTCAGATACTGTCGTAGTGGAGGATTTGTCTATTTTTCTTGAATTTAACAAATTTGGCCTAATAATAAAGCTATATGACAGTTGCTCATTGAAATTTGATGGCATACTGTGTAAGGTTGCTGGATAAGAATAATAAAGGAGATTCAAAATGCCAAAAAGTCAAAATTTGCAAGACAATTTTTTAAATACATTAAGAAAAGAGCATGTTCCCGTCTCGATCTTTCTGGTAAATGGCATTAAGTTACAAGGGCGGGTTGATTCATTTGATCAATATGTCATCATGCTTAAAAATACTATTAGTCAAATGGTTTACAAGCATGCAATATCGACGATTGTACCGGGTAAACCACTTAAATTACCCCGGGAAAACGAACAAATTGACGGATAATAAACGAATGGAGTGTTTTTTTGTTTGAGCGTCCACAAGCAGGTGAACAGGCAATCCTGATTCATCTTACTTTACAAGCCGGTCAAGAAGATTTATACGAACTGAAAGAATTGGCTAAATCGGCAGGTGCTACCCCTGTCCATGTCATTACCGGTCGTCGTCACCGACCTGACCCAAAATATTTTGTCGGCACTGGAAAACTGGAAGAAATCAAATCTGCCATTGCCCTATATCAGGCCGATATTGTTCTGTTTAATCATTCTTTGAGCCCCAGCCAGGAAAGAAACCTTGAACAAGCGTTAGAGGTTAGGGTGGTTGACAGAAATGGACTTATTTTAGATATTTTTGCCCTACGCGCTCAAACTTTTGAAGGAAAGCTACAAGTAGAACTGGCGCAGTTAAAGCATTTATCCACACGACTGATTAGAGGCTGGACCCATCTCGAACGGCAAAAAGGGGGTATTGGAATGCGTGGCCCGGGTGAGACGCAGTTAGAAACAGATCGTCGCTTATTGAACAACCGGATCAAATTAATTCAGCGGCGTTTAGAAAAAGTAGCCAAACAACGCGGACAGGGGCGTAATAAAAGAAAAAAATCAGAAACACCCTCTGTTTCACTGGTCGGATATACCAATGCCGGAAAATCAACTTTATTCAACAGCTTAACCGGTGCAAATATCTATACAGCTGATCAACTCTTTGCAACATTAGACCCTACGCTGAGAAACTGTAGCCTGGAAAATGGTTCTGAGATTGTGCTGGCAGATACCGTAGGTTTTATTCGACATTTACCCCATGAACTGGTGGCAGCATTTCGATCAACTCTGCAAGAAGCCAGTGAAGCTGATTTATTGATTCATCTTATTGATGCCAATGCCGAAGATAGAGACGATACTATTTTTCAGGTAAACCAGGTACTGGAAGCGATAGATGCTAATAATATTCCTCAACTACAAGTATTTAACAAAATTGATTTATTGGATAATGTAGATGCCCATATTGATCGTGATGATACCGGTCAGCCCGTAAGAGTCTGGTTGTCAGCAGAAACGGGAGAAGGTATTGAGTTGTTGTACCAGGCCTTATCAGAAATTTTTGCAAATACCAAAGTAACCAGAAAATGTTTGTTACAACCCCATCAAGGTGGTGTCAGGGCGCGTCTTTTTGATTATGCCAAGATTATTGATGAAAAAGTAACGGATTTGGGTGGCTGGAATTTATTAATTGAGATAGATAAAAAACATTTAGGATTATTAAAGACAGTAGAGCTGGAAGAGCTTGATAGTTAGAATGGCTGTGTCAATAAACTGTCTATAATTATGTAACACATTGAAATAAAATAACAAAAAATAATGGTCTGATTTTTGCTTTTATTGTTCGTAACGAATAAAAGTAATGATTAGATTATGAATACTTCTGTTAATCCACAAACATTAAAAACAGAAAAGCTGACTGATGCTTTTCAGCTGTTTAATGAACTCTCCAAAGATTTGTCTGATTCTTATCAGCAACTACAAAAACAAGTGGCTAACTTAAATAAAGAGTTGGCGCTAGCACGTTCAGAACGCCTCAAAACACTGATTGAAAAAGAAAAAATTGCCTCACGTCTACAACAGATTTTAGCCGCATTACCCGCAGGTGTCATTGTGTTGGATGAGGAAGGACGTGTGGTTGATTGTAATGCGGTAGCAGTTCATTATCTGGGCGAACCACTTATTGGACAAAACTGGTTGAATGTTATCCAACGTAGCCTAATCCCTGTTTTTGATAATCCACATGAAAGACAATTAAACAATGGCACTCGAGTCAGCATTAGTACCAATGAGCTAAATAATGAAACAGGTCGGATTATATTAATTTCAGATGTGAGTGAAATTCGCTCATTACAAGACAGGCTCAATCAGCAGAAACATTTATCAGCCATGGGAGAGATGGTGGCTAGTATGGCTCATCAGGTGCGGACGCCATTGTCTACGGCTATCTTATATGCTTCTCAAATGAATAAGGCAAAGGTGAGCGATAAAAGCCGGATTAAATTTTCCAGCAAAATTCTTGAACGTTTGCAATATTTGGAACGCCAGGTAAATGATATGTTGATTTTTGCCAAAGAAGGTCATTTGGCCATGGAAGCTTTTTCTTTGCAATCTTTGCTGGATAAAGTGAATGATAATATGCAGGATTGCATCTCGAAAAATACCATTACTTTTGCAATGCATAATAAGGTTCGAATTGATCGCATGTTAGGTAATGAAGATGCATTGTTGGGTGCAATAATGAACTTATTAAACAATGCGGTGGAAGCCGTTGGGGCTAAAGGGAAAATAACACTGAGTATTCAACAGAAAGATGCTAGCAGCATAGAGCTACAGATTAAAGATGATGGACAAGGGATAGATGAAGCGATGAAACTGCGTCTATTTGAACCTTTTTATAGTACAAAAGTGAATGGTACCGGGCTGGGATTAGCCGTGGTTGACAGCGTGATCAGGGCGCATAGCGGATCTATTCAGTGCGAATCAGAGACAGGCCGAGGTACCTTGTTTACTTTAAATTTACCTTGCGTCAATCAATATATTCCTGATCTTTTCGAGATGAGTTTTCAGTCAACAGAACATAATGCAATGGAGAAACACTATGAAGCAGTATGATGTATTAGTGGTAGAGGATGATCTGGATTTATGTGAAGCCCTCTGTGATACCCTGGAAATTGAAGGCTATAAAGTACAGGCAGCCAATAATGGCACAGAAGCTTTAAGTCTGCTAACAAAAAATTATTTTAAATTGGTCGTCAGTGATATACAAATGCCTGTAATGGATGGTTTTCAGCTATTGAATAATATGCAGCAAAAGCATCCTGAGATTCCGGTTTTATTAATGACAGCTTATGGCACTATTCCAAAAGCTGTTGAGGCGATGCAATCAGGTGCAGCCGATTATTTGATTAAACCGTTTGAAGCTTCGATTCTGGTAGATAAAGTCTCTGCGATGATAGGAACGGAACTTGAGATAATTAATAATAGAGTGATTGTTGACCAAAAAATGAAAAAACTCTATGCCCTCACAGCAAAAGTTGCCAAAACAAATGTGACTGTTTTAATTCAGGGAGAAAGTGGTACCGGTAAAGAGGTTATGGCGCAATATATCCATCAAAACTCATTATATCACGATGGACCTTTTGTAGCGGTTAACTGTGCCGCTATTCCGGAAAATATGCTGGAGGCCATGTTATTTGGTTATGAGAAAGGGGCTTATACCGGAGCGGCACAATCAATGCCCGGTAAATTTGAACTGGCGCAGGGCGGCACTTTATTACTGGATGAAATTTCTGAGATGGATATTGCTTTACAGGCAAAAATACTCAGGGTTTTACAGGAAAAAGAAGTCGAACGTTTAGGCAGTCATCAAAAAATAGTATTAAACGTTAGAATTTTGGCAACAACCAATCGAAAATTAAAAGAACATGTGGAACAAGGCTTGTTTCGTGAAGATTTATATTATCGCTTAAGTGTATTTCCTATCAAAATTCCAGGATTACATGAGCGGGTGGGTGATATTTTACCTCTGGCAAAATCTCTGATGACTAAATATAAACAGGATGGAAAAAGTTTACCTGTCATGACTCCAGAAGCAATCAGTTCTATAGAAAATTATGCCTGGCCTGGTAACGTAAGAGAGCTGGAAAATGTGGTGCAACGGGCTTTGATTTTACAACAAAATGGAAAAATATTAGCCGAACATTTGGTTTTTGATGATGATATGGAACAACAATTGGCATGTACTAACTATAATGAGATCAGTGAAGAACTGGACGGGGCAGAAGAAATTGTTATAGAAGCTAAAGGCAGTTTAGGGGCAAGTGTCAGATCAACTGAAGAAAATATTATTTTACAAACACTAAAAGATGAAAAAGGTAGCCGCAAAACAACGGCTGATATACTGGGTATTAGTCCGCGAACGCTACGTTATAAAATTGCCAGAATGAAAGAATCAGGTGTTGCCATACCTTGCTAAATGAGAGCTTATTATGAATGAAATTAACGTAAATCAGGTTTTGCAGCAAATGCGGTCAATGTCAATTGAGGCATCAAGCAAGCCAGTAGAAAAAACGATTCAATCAGATCAATCCGACTTTTCAATGCTGTTAAAACAGTCTATTGATAGCGTCAACGAAACCCAAAAAAATTCCGGGAAACTGGCAAAATCTTTTGAGATTGGCGAAGCTGATGTGAGTTTAGCAGAAGTCATGATTGCCTCACAAAAAGCCAGTGTTTCTTTCCAGGCGATGCTCCAGGTCAGAAATAAACTGGTTGATGCCTATAAAGATGTAATGAATATGCCGATGTAGTGATGCATAAAAAGCTAATGAAGAAAAAATAATGAGTGAGCAAGAGACAGCCAATTTACCCGATGTGAATCTGGTTAGCAATTCATTGAGTGAGCTAACAGAAGAAACTGATACGCCCCCTATTTTAAAAAGTATGGGTAATTTGTCTATGGCCAGACAAATGGGTTTGATGCTGGGGTTAGCCTTAAGTGTGGCAGTTGGCATTGCCGTTGTGCTTTGGTCACAATCAACGCCTTATGATTTACTTTATAGCGGAATGGGGGAACAAGATTTTGCGGAAATGATTGAGGCTATGGATAAAATGGAAGTAGACTATAAAATAGAATCCGGTACCGGGGCTATTATGGTGCCTAGTGATCAAATGCGTGAATTAAAGCTAAAACTGGCAGCTCAGGGCTTGCCTAGAACACAAAGTTTAGGCTATGAAATATTGGATAAAGAAGTCTCATTTGGTACCAGTAAAAATATTGAATTAATGCGCTTTCAAAGAGCATTGGAAGGTGAAATAGCCAGAACTATTATGGTGATACAAAATGTAAAATCCGCTCGAGTTCTGTTAGCATTGCCCAAACAATCTGTTTTTGTGCGCAAACGTAAAGAACCCAGTGCCTCAGTTATTGTTAGTTTGTATCAAGGCCGGGTTTTGGAAAAAAGTCAGATAGAAGCCATTGTTCATTTGGTTTCTTCCAGCGTACCCATGATGGCGGCTAGCCGGGTTACGGTTGTCGATCAGAAAGGGCGGATGTTAAGTGGTAATAGTAGCTCTGATAGTTTGAATCTAAGCACTAAGCAATTTGAATACAAAAAGAATTTGGAAGAGCATTTAATGCAGAGGATAGAAAATATTCTACTGCCATTGCTTGGTTCTGAAGGTATGCAAACTCAAGTTTCTGCTGATGTTGATTTTACCGTGACAGAAAAAACACAGGAACTTTTTAATCCGGACTTACCTGCATTAAGAAGTGAACAAATAATGGATGAAGAAAGTTCACTATCCTCCGTACAGGGCGTTCCGGGGGCTTTATCAAATCAGCCGCCACCTGCAGGGGTTGCACCTGAATTAGCTGTGGGAGAGGATTCCAATATAGCCAATACACCTACATCCAAGAGTAAAAGTGCCACGCGAAATTTTGAACTGGATAAAACTATCACTCATACTCGGCTGGCCACAGGAATATTACGCCGTTTATCAGTGGCTGTAGTCATTGACGATAAACAAGTGGTGCTTGATGATGGTAGCATCACTACTCAGCCTTATGCACAAGAAGATATTAATCAGCTAAGAAGTCTGATTATGCAAGCCGTTGGCTATGATAATAGCCGGGGTGATCTGGTTACAGTAACTAATGTGGCTTTTAGAGTACCTGATACAATGGAAGCCCTACCTGCACTGCCAATATGGCAACAAGACTGGTTTTTTGAACTGGCAAAATATTTGGCTGCGGCATTAGCTGTTTTGTTTATAATATTTGGGGTATTACGGCCTACAATGCGTGGCCTGGTTTCCAGAGATGAGGAAGTCAAAGCCTTAATAGATGCGCATGCCGAAGCCGAAGCAATGGGTGGTACAGTCCGAATTGGAAAAGATGGCAAGCCTATAGCTGTACCTATCGATGGTGATGAAGGGAGTGAAGCTGGTATTTCATCCGGTGCTGAAGACTTGTTATTACTTGAAGCACCTCAAAGTTATGAGAAACGTCTGGAATATGTGCAAAAACTGATTGATGAAGATCCTCAACTGGTTTCACAATTGATTAAAGGATGGGTGGCTACAAGTGGCTGAGTCCGAGATGGGAACTGAGATTTCCTTAAATTCAACAGAAAAAGCGGCTTTATTACTCTTGGCTGTGGGGCAGGACAGGGCGGCCAGTGTACTAAGAAACATGGGGCCAAAAGAAGTTCAAATCATAGGCGCTACCATGGCTAACCTTGGAGCCATTTCGTCAGAAATGGTTGATCTGGTATTAGAAGATTTTATCAATCAGATAAAAGATGAAACTGGATTAGGCATGGATTCGGATACCTATATTCGTAATATGCTGACAGAAGCTCTGGGAGCCGATAAGGCTGGTAGTATTATCGACAGAATTCTTTTGGGTGCAAATAGTAAAGGTATTGACCAATTAAAATGGATGGATACCCGTTCAATTGCCGATTTATTACGTCTAGAACACCCTCAAATTGTTGCCACAGTTTTATCATTGCTGGATGCCGATCAATCCGCTGAAGTTTTGACCTTATTGCCAGAAAATATGCGTTCCGATTTATTAATGAGAATTGCTACGATGGAGGGTGTGCAACCGGCGGCTATTAAAGAACTGGACGACATGATGGAGAAACAGCTAACGGGTAGTGATAGTGTCAAATCTTCCAGTATCGGTGGAATAGATGCAGCAGCTAATATCCTGAATTTTA
>CAZNGU010000050.1:0-8653 GCA_964572325.1 uncultured Methylomarinum sp. | reverse complement strand
GTAGTAAGCGTATTCAATGCGCCCAAAATCACTGGTCTTGCCAAATTCAATATCGCTGACCCCATCGAACTTTAATAACCAGTGCTCAAAACCCGCAGGCGCATCCGCCTGACCGGAGAAGACCTCACCGGTTTTTTCATTGTAGGCAATCACAGCTTTGGCGCGCGCCCCGCCGGCAGAGGTGCCGATGCGTAAAATATCGAGTAGAGCTTCCTGTGTTTGTTGTTCATCCTGGGTGAGGGTGACATCAAGTGAATTACGGTGGTTCATTACATCCTGTATCAGAGTGATCATCTCACTGATTTCGACACTGACGGGTTGGCTTAAATGTTCAATCACACCGGGCCTGAATTCCAGTGCGCCCATGGCGCGTGATCCGGTGTAACACAGTCGCTCGATAATGGAAAAATCATCGGGACTGCGCCCTTGCCGTGCCAGCCACGCATTCACAATCGCCTGGCCAAATTTATCGGGCAGGGTGTCTGCCAGTAAGCCGGGCAGGCGTTTGAAGGTTTCCGGGTTGAGGGCAGGGAAGCTGTGGATGACATGACCACGACGGGCCTCTTCGAGTGGCATCATGAGTGGCGCGATATCCAGGCCGAGCTTTAGAAAATCGGTATCGTATTCAAATACACCTATATCGTGTTCATCGAGGGCGACCGCGCCAACACGGTGTTCCCATAACCAAACTTCGGCAACATTGACGCTCATGATTTTCTGCTCTTGCGACCCGCACCTGAGGCACGTTCACGTTTACTGGCTGATTTTGTACTGGCTTCGGCCATTTTTATCGGGCTGATGGTCACCGGCGGGATAAATTGCTCCAGCTGATCCAGAGCGCCCAGTTCGCGCAGAACAGCCACCAGCGTTGATAGCTTGCCTTTGCCGGCTTCCAATGATTTGATGGTACCGATGGATAATAAGGTGCGCTCGGCCAGTTCTTCCTGGGTGATGTTCTTGCGCAGGCGTAACTCGCGCAAACGCTCACCGAGCTCTTTCAGAATGGCATTGTCAGAAGCAGCATAAAAGTTCATAACGACTATAATATTATCTATTAATAATAAAAAAGAGAATAATAGACAAATATATGCCTATTTGTTGAAAAGTCAAGGCCAAGTGTTTTTAATAGTTATAATGTTGACTACTATATAATATATTGAATATTAACAGTTACATTATTATATGTTGTTAAGTAATATTACTTTTTGGTTCGGTCGCCACTTTCAATAATATATCCGTTTGATAGCGCCATTCTCTATGAGTAGCCTGAGAGGTTTTTTATTCATTATCTTCAATCTTTGTTAGTAATATTCGGATGATGCGTCATGATTTGACGTAATGGACATATAAGATTTATTTTGAGTATTTATAATCAGCAAAGAATGTTTCGTTATATGAAAGCGGAGAGAAAATGAACCTTGTACATATTTGGCCGGCTATTGAAGTAATAAACAGCAACCCAGTTGTTGCAGATTTGCGCGCGCATACTTATCTTTCAACCTATCCATCTATTATTAATAAGGCTGCAGAAATAGATCCAAATAGCCAACAGCAGTTTTATCAGCTTGCATTAATGGTGTACGGATGGATGCCAAGGGTTCTAAGAATAGATCCTATACATACACAGTCTGCAATAATGGCAATGGTGGCTGCTAGAAATATTACCATTGAAAATTATAAAGATGTAAATATCCAGCATATTGCAGATTGTTTTCACTCTTTAGTTGGTGCATCAAAATTGCTGCATTTCATAAATCCAAATGTGTTTCCAATATGGGATAGTAAAATACAAGCATTTTGTGGGCGAGCCAATGCGCATAATGCAATGAGGAATCTGGCAAATTATCAAAGTTACGTTGATGAGGTTCATTCAATCACTATAGACCCTGCTTTCCAGGGTTTTTATAATGATTATCTTGCTGCAAATGCACAGAGGTGCGCCCAAAGTAACATTGCGGCCTATCAGGTAAGTACTATTCGCGCAATTGAGGCATCTGCATTTGAACTTTCATCATAGTAAATAACGATATAAGACAGTAAGAAATTTATTTAACGTCTACTTGATGAGTGAATTAACCTGAAAGTAAGGTCAGCGTGCAATAGGTGAAAAGTTGATATGAATGTTTTATTAGACCATATGCATCCATTTGGTAGTGCTTATGTGGTTGTAAATGATGATGGGACCGTTACTATGGGTCGTTGGGCTTTAGATGATAACCTAAGGAGTTTTGATTCTGTTCATGAAGCGTTAGATTTTATAAACAAAGAGCAGATATCTAACCCGGATCATATGAACATTGCTAGGGCAAGGGTGTTGCGAGAGTCTCTGAACGTACCATTGCATTAAACTAAGAACAAGATTAGTGGTAAGCACATACTTCCGTTAAACATGAGCCCCTTGAACGTAAACTATATCAAAATCAAGAAGGAATGTGGAAGGCGTATCACGTAGAAATGGTCGCTTTTCAACTCGGGCATGAAGTATAAAAAGCAATAAAATATCTAAAAAATTATTACTAAACAATGGAAACTAAGATGAGTGCTGATGTGTCATTGCTCGGATTGTTTTTTAAATAATCCTGGATTTTATCCAGAGTTGTATGAATTTGTGCTTATTGAAAATAAATACTACTTTAGTGAGTACGGCATACGGTTCATGCGTCATAAAATGACGCATGAATAAATTAGTATACAAGCTGTCTCATATAAATTTGGTGCTAATATATCTGTGATAAGTATGGAATCAAGTGAAGCAGACAATAATTACCTTCGAATCCTAAAAATACATTTTATTCATCATAAAATGCCTCATGGTATACAGGAATTTGTGTTCGATCGGCAACGCACCTTGATTACAGAGGATAATGGTACCGGCAAGGCGGCCATAATGAATGCTCTTACAAGCATTGATCCGTATGTGGAAACTAGTGGGGATCAAGAACTGATGCAAAGATATCGAGAGGTGATTATTATCAATGGCGTTAATTCAACCATCGATAGTAAAGCTCTCCATGCATATACTCTGGATTTCCCGGATCAAGCTGAGATAGACAATAAAACGCGAATAAACTTTGAATCAATACTGGAAAAAAAAGCATGGAAGGTGGATATCTATAAAGATCTAAATCCAGACATGATGGCGCTGGGTGAAAAGATGTGTTTTAAATATGCGTATCTTTTCGCTATTCGCCAAGTATTAAATCTTTATCTCCCCGTCATTATTGATTCACCATATGGTTTTCTCGATAACGAGTTAAGAGAAGGCTTCCGTGATTTTTTAGATAAACAAGTGTGCCAACAAATCCTGTTAGGAACAGCCGCTGAATTCTATGGTGATAAGGCGCACTATAATTTGAATATGAAATGATCAATAAAACTGTCTGATGATAGGGTCGACGGCATTTCCCGTCAACAATAAGGCTGTAAAAGCCAAGCAGAGATCTATGAGTAAATTAACAATTGCAATTTCATCGCGTGCGCTGTTCAATCTTGAAGAAAGCCACCGTGTTTATATGGAAGAAGGTATAAAGGCTTATTGCCAGTATCAGATTGAACACGAAGATGAAACCCTGGATGAGGGAACAGCATTTCCTCTGGTTAAAAAGCTGCTGGCATTAAATGATCGTGAGGCAGACAAACCTCGGGTTGAGGTTATACTGCTATCAAAAAATAGTGCAGATACCGGACTGAGAGTGTTTAATTCAATACAGGCGAAAGGTCTGGATATTTCGCGAGCAGCGTTTACTAGTGGTGATACGCCATACCGCTATGTGAAGCCATTTTCAGTGGATTTGTTTTTGTCTAATGATGCACAGGATGTCAAAGAAGCTTTGGAAATGGGTTATGCCGCAGCAACGATTGTGCCTTCAAAGCTTTCAAATCAGGATAGCGATCAACTGCGTATCGCTTTTGATGGCGATGCCGTGCTATTTTCTGATGATTCAGAAAAAATCTATAAAGAAGAAGGCTTGATTGCATTTGTGCAGTCAGAGAAGGTTTCGGCAAAGGAGCCGATGCCGGGCGGCCCTTTTAAAGAGTTTTTGTCAGCATTGCAACGCCTTCAGGCTTCCTTTCCCGCAGATGAATCCCCTGTCCGTACTGCGCTGGTAACGGCCAGGTCAGCCCCTGCACATGAAAGGGTAATACGAACATTAAGAGCCTGGGATATTCGTATTGATGAAGCATTATTCCTTGGCGGCATGAAAAAAGGCGAGTTTCTTAAAGCTTTTAAAGCGGATATGTTTTTCGATGATCAGTTAACGCACTGTAAATCTGCAGGGGAGCATGTAGCGACGGGTCATGTGCCTCATGGAATTGCGAATAAGGTCTAGTTTTTATAATTTGCATACGCTTCATACAAAAGTAGCCTAATCTTACAATTTATTTTGTCATTATTTTGAGTGTATATATTGAAATCTAACGAAGAAGAGAAAACTGCTGAACTGCAGCGGAAGATTTATCAGCGTAATCAGAAAATTAAGCAACGTGCACCTGCGCAAATTAAAGGCATGGTTGAAACTATTAAAAAGATTCGTGAGGTCGTAGATGATGAAGTAATCTTTCAGGAATTGACCGCGCTTGCTTCAGCATGCGAGGCTAAACTCGAGCCTATAATTGAGGATAGTATATATTCAAGTGACAAAAGATATTGTTATGATCAGTCATATATTTGGGATACAACAAAACCGTATGTTTTATTTATCTTTCTGAATCCGCCGAATAATAGAAAGGATACACACACTAAAACAATTACTCGATGCTTGCAATATGCAAAGGATTGGAATAATGGTGGCGTTCATATTGCAAACTTATTTGCTTTTGTGGCATCAAATGCTAAGGATCTGATGAGGGCAAATGATCCTATAGGACCAGAAAATGATAAGTGGCTAGTTGAGTTAGCTAAGAATGCTGACAATATCATTGCTGCATGGGGTAATGGCGCAGCGCGGCTTACCAATAGAGAGGCCGTTAATCACACTTATGAAGCATATCATCGTGCAGATAGAGTCAGCGAATTAATACCGAACTTATCTTGCCTAGGTCTTAATGATACTGGTGAGCCAACAGCGCAGTTCCGGTATTTGAAAAAAAACATTAAGCCAGAGTGTTATGTACGTAAGAAAAAGATGTAGCAAGTTAATTTAGTCATGTAAATCTATGGGGTAGTTAATTGCCGTCTAAAATCCATCTTGAAAATTATTAATTAAATAATATGAGACTGTCGCAATCAGTATTATTTATACCTCTCGTTCTACTTCTTAAAAATCTAACTGTTACCTATAAGATTTGCCTCGTCAAAATTTGATATTTATAGTTAATCAAATCAAATGGTTATATATTTACGAGTCTTATTGTACAAATTAAGACTAATATTGTCCCATCTTATGTTAAGATGCGTCATCTCCTATTTGGAGAATTTTGTTATTTTCACTAAGAAGACAAATATGAGACCTAATATCCAACAATTTCCTGATTATTTTGAACAGTATACTTGGAATAATAAACACAAGTTATACGGATATCCAAAGGATTCATACCCTGATTTCTGCTGGATCAAATCATTAGAAAATCGTTTCAATTGGTTACGTAATAATTGTACTCATGAAGGGACGTCTTCAAAATATTTAATTTGTGAAATGATTAACTGGGGTGGTTCGCAGAATGGAGTCTTGCAAAAATTTGATGATAGAAGTGGTGAGATAAATCTTTATGAACACCTTAAAAATATTATAGATGATATAAATGATCCAGAGCGAGCTATCAGTCAAGCATTAGAATTACCTGGCTTAGGTTTGACATACGCTTCAAAGTTATTACGTTTTTTAAACCCAGATATGTATGCTGCATTAGATAGCAGAATTCGTTCGGCTCTGGTTGAAGAGGAGATGATGGATAGGATATATGATGGTAATCACAAGAGCATGGTAAACGGTTATTTAAATTTTCTTGAAGTATTAGATGAAATAAAAAATAGTTTGAATGAAGCTGAGATACAAAGACCTGTTTGTAACTTTTCCGAATCAAGGGTATGGCGACCTGCAGATATTGAAATGGGGCTCTTTTCCTGGGCCGATTTACGCTAACAGCTTCATATATTTACAGATATTCTTATTTATATAAATCCGCTGTAGCTTTAATGGTTTGAGAGATATCCTGCTGTAGGTTTTTTGGCTGAATAACTTTTATTCTGTCTCCCATGCCAAGTATCCACCACTTCAGCTCAATGGTTTCATTGATTTCAGCACTGACAATCAGACCATCATCAACATACTTGATTTTCTGATCAGGGCTTAGGCGAGTTTCCAGTATGTGGTTATAGGCCTGATTATCATTTTTAACCCAGGCCTTGAATTTAATTAGCTGTCCGCTCAAAGGGTGAGCGAGTTTGGTTTGTATATACTCATTCAGGTTGAAGCCGGATGGTATTGATGACTTGATCGGCAGAATTTTTGCAGATTCTATCCGGTGTAATAGAAACCGTATAGCCCCGTCTTTACCGTCAACCCGGGCAATCAGTTCAGTTGTGGTGTCACGATGTATGAGGCCATAAGGGTGTACGGGGTAGACCTTTGGGATGTCTGTTTTATTGGACGCAGCCAGATAAGTCAGCTCTAGTTGTTTATCATCATAAAGTGCCTGTGATACACGCTCAAAAACTTTCTTTTTTACAGATGCTTTAATCATGGGCATGCTGTGTGGAACAACGATAATCTTTTTTAGCCAGCTGCGAGCTTTGCTTTTATTTTTATTTTCAAGTGTCTGTTTTGCCAGGTTTAAGTTTGGTTGCAGATTACGCAAAGTATGCGTTGGCATGAGGGGTTTCAGTATTTTCTCGGCAAGACTAAACGTCATTGCCGTGGCTGGACTCATCGCTGGAATAGAGAGAGTCTTATTACTGGACCAGAACCATTCAAAGGGAATCACGTCATTGTTACAGGTAATAGAATAATCACAACTTAACTCGAGCATATCTCTTTGCACTGTGCGGGCGTTTGTTTCAATACCATCTTCGGCAAGTAGTTTGATAATTCTGGGAATGGTTATGGTTCCATCTTTCTTACGAGGCAGTAGCTGTAGTATACGTAATCTTCGCATTACCGGATTACTCATCAAAGACTCCCTCATTTATTGTGTATAGCGTCATGAATTGACGCACCTGTAAATGATAATAGCAGCCACTCGGTAAATAGCAATTGATTTACCAGTGGCTAGAATCCCTAGCCGTATTACTTGCCGATTCCGGCAACATGTGACAGAAACCTGTCATTTTTTAGTCACGGATGAATTCATAAAACAACACTGAATACACCATTATTATAAATAATGGTCACGAGGCATTGACGATGAGAAAATCAGTTAGGGCAAATAATTCACAGGCGGAAATGGATGATGTAGCTTGTTTGTGGGCGTTAAGGATTCTGAAAGATTTAAATGGTGCTAGCAGTATATCGACTTCTTATACGTTAATGAATATGGATGAAATGCTTAAAACGATAGGAATGATGGAGTTGACGAGATCAGAGATTGACCACGATGCGTTTATAAAACGTATACAAACAAAAAAAGCGGAATATGAAAAAAAGAAGCCAAGGCTTCGAGGTGTTCTTAAAGACAATATTACTTGCTTAAGTAAGATGCTCGGTTTGTCGGCAATCGAAATAAAGTTATTGGAATTTACTTGCATTGCTTACACGAATATTGGTCTCGCAGATGCAGCAGAAACATTAGGTGGAATCAGTAATGCATCAATGCCCTCCCTGTTTTCAGTCATACTGAAAGCGCCGGAGAAAGCCATTCGCAAAGCATTATCCCCTGGTGCTACGCTGTCCAGTGCGGGTGTTTTGCGTCTGGAAGGGCGTGAGCGTGAAACGATGGGTCGAAAGTTACGCCTAATGGAGGGGCTTCATGAAGCATTACTAGATGAGCAGGCTAACGTTCAGGATATATTGCGCAACTACTTCAAGGATGCTGGTGATGCTCGCCTAGGTGCTAAAGATTTTTCATATATCGACAAAAGTTTCAATTTACTGGCTAACTACTTTAGTGAGGCGGTTAAAAAACGTTACAAGGGTGTCAATGTTCTCATTCACGGTATCTCGGGAACAGGAAAAAGCCAAATGGCGCGCGTACTGGCAAAACAGTTGGACCTGAAATTGTATGAAATAAATGTGGCAGATAAATACGGAGATGCGCTGACTGGCAATAATCGATTTTCAGCCTATCAATTGTGCCAAAAGATATTGGCGCGCCAGAATACATCACTTGTTCTATTTGATGAAATTGAAGATGTTTTCCCTGGAAATAGTCTGTTTTCTTATACGGAAAAAGCAGGTGAGGATCGGCGCAAAGCATGGATTAATGCTTTGCTTGAAAATAATCCGGTACCGGCGATCTGGATAAGCAATGCTATTGGCCAGATTGACCGTGCCTATATCCGGCGATTTGACATGGTAATCAAGATGGATCTCCCGCCTAAAAAAGTTAGAGCGCAAATTCTGAAAAAGTATTTGAAAAATCTCAATGTAAGCAATCAGTGGATAGATAGTGTTGCAGAAAATCAAAATATCTCACCTGCATTGGTTTCACGTGCGGCCAGAGTTACAGCCGTAGTCAATAGAAAAAATAGTAAAAGTGCAGATATAGAAGGTTGCAT
>CAZNGU010000049.1:0-8729 GCA_964572325.1 uncultured Methylomarinum sp. | reverse complement strand
TACACAGTGCGAAAAAAACGGCATGCATTTTTCAATGGCGGTGATAGCCAAAATACGGGGAATTCTAAGGCAGCCTAAAAGGCGGTTTTCGACAGCCTAGGGCATCTCTTTATCTTATGGCGAATACGAAAAAGGCGAGCTGATTTTCATCCTTCCCTTTTTTTTAGAAAAATATTCGCCAATTTTATGCGGAAATGCTCCACCGTTAACAACCCCGGATAAGTCCCCATTTATATTTTATATTTAAACTGAAAAAGATGAACCACAACCACAAGTTGTACTTGCATTCGGGTTTCTAATAACAAACTGAGCGCCTGACAAATCTTCCTTAAAATCGATTTCGGCACCGCTTAAATACCCTATACTCATAGAATCTATCAAAACTGTCACTCCGCCATTTTCGATCTGAGTGTCATCCTCGTTCACTTCTTCATCAAAAGTAAAGCCATACTGAAAACCAGAACAGCCACCACCAGATATATAGACTCTAAGCTTTAAGTTATCATTTTCTTCTTCAGCAATTAAAGCACCGACTTTTTTAGCGGCGTTATCTGTAAAAATAATGGGATTAGTCATTCTTTTGTTTTAGCAAGTAATAAAACACCGATTATGTCAATACCCAGTATTTTAGTCAACATCTTGCTTATGTCTGTTTATTAAGTACCTGTTTACGAACACTCTTATCCTGCAACAACTTCATCGACATCCTAAAAAATAATAATTGCATTCTACTTTTTCTTATTCATCCTATCGATATGAAAGTAGCCCGGGGTAGTTAGTGCGGAGAAAAAACTACCGGCCTGCATATTTTTAAAATAAAAAAAATCACCCGGAACAACTGCCTGTTTATGATACTTAACATAAAGAAAAGAAAATAAACACATGATAAATATTGTATTTATTTTTTCAATATTTACTATAAAAAGTTTTCAAAGACAAATGAAGCTAAGTCATTGTAGAAAAAGGAAGAATTTAAAGTAAATCCATCTTGACGAAGGATAAATAGATACCTATAGTTGCAATTAAGTGGTGTAAAGTGGTGTAAAAGGGAATTTTCTGTCAGTTTTGGGGTAAATTTTGTTAAGAGGTGTCAGTCCAATCAATTTAGACGCAAAAGGGCGTCTTGCAATTCCTACTCGTTATAGAGCGGAATTACAGGATAGTTGCGAGCGTCAAATGATTGTTACTGTAGCAGTTAATTCTCAATGTGTTGGTGAATCTGGCTGTCTCTGGCTCTACCCCCTGCCTCAATGGGAACAACTGGAAATGACAATTAGTAAGTTACCCACGTTAAATAAAACAGCCGAAAAACTTAGGCGGTTTTTAATTGGCAATGCCTTTGAATCTGATATGGATGCCCAGGGACGTTTGTTATTACCTGAAAAATTAAGGCAGTTTGCTGGCATGAAAAAAAAAATTGTTTTGGTCGGTCAGTTAAAGAAATTTGAAATATGGAATGATGAAGCCTGGGTCGAAAAAGAAAAAGAATGGATGAGTGGAAATGATACAGAAGGTTTAGACGAACTGGATACTATTTCTTTTTAAATAAGCCATGGAGCATTTATCTGTTTTATTAGACGAGGCTACTCAAGGCCTAAAAATCAATCCACAGGGGATTTATGTTGACTGTACCTTTGGCCGGGGCGGACATAGTAAAGAGATATTACAACGATTAGAAAGTGAAGGGCAATTATTGGCTATTGACAGGGACTTGACTGCGATTCAGTCTGAGCTAGCCATTAAAATGGCACGCAACCCTTCATTTAGCATACATCACGGCAGTTTTTCCGAGCTTGTTGAAATACTTAATCAATGTGATGTAAGGAATCAAGTAGATGGCTTGTTAATGGATTTAGGTGTTTCTTCTCCGCAGCTGGATGTTGCAGAAAGAGGCTTTAGCTTTATGAGGGATGGCCCATTAGATATGCGCATGGATACGAGCAAGGGCTTGTCTGCCGCAAAATGGCTGAGACAAGTTGACGAACCCTCATTGACCAGGGTTTTATTTGAATACGGGGAAGAGCGATTTGCCAGACGCATTGCTAGAGCGATTATAGCTAGAAGAGTAGAGTCGCCTTTAACTACAACACGAGATTTGGCTCAATTAATAGAAAAGACAGTGCCAAGACGTGAAAAACACAAACACCCTGCAACACGGAGTTTTCAGGCGATAAGAATTGAAATTAATAATGAACTGGAGGAAATAAAACAAGGTTTACTGCAAGCGACTAAGGTTCTAAAACCAGGAGGAAGATTAGTTGTCATATCCTTTCATTCCTTAGAAGACAGAATTGTTAAGCGTTTTTTCAGAAAGGAATCAGGACGTAAAGAAGACCCCGGAAGATTACCCATAAAAGAAGCCGATATTGAACAAGGTGTTCTTAAAATTATGGGTAAAGCGGTAAAAGCAGGACAGCACGAACTACAAAAGAATCCGAGAGCACGCAGTGCAATCATGCGAATAGCTGAAAAAGTTTGATTCTTATGCTTAGGTTTATAACAGTAGCAGCATTGTTAGGGGTATTGCTGATAACAGCTCTACTAGTGATTGATAAAAAATATCAGTCTCGTCGGCTATTTAGCAAAATACAGAAACAAGAAAAATTACTTGATAATTACCAGGTTGAGTGGGGGCAGTTACAGTTGGAATTATCAATGTTGGCAGAAGAAAATAGAGTTGAACGTGTAGCGAAAGACAAATTAAAGCTAATCATGCCCTCACGTGAAAATATTATCTACTTAAAGCCCTGAAAATGAATGGGATATACACCGAGAGGGTCACAGAACCTAATTTTGTATTAAGAAGACAATTGTTACTAGGTGTTTTGCTACTGGGAATGTTAGCTCTATTGTGTCGAGCCGTTTTTTTACAAATTATTGATAAGGAGTTTTTGCAAAAACAAGGTGATATTCGTTATGTTGGTATTGTTACCGTACCTGCTTATCGAGGCAAAATTTTAGATAGGAATAATGAGCCCTTAGCCATTAGTTCACCCGTTACATCGGTCTGGGCTAATCCTCAGCATTTTAAAAGAAATAAACAAGGTATCTTAGATAAAGGTGTATTGAAAAAACTGGAGCAAATAGCACAATTGCTGAAGCTTTCTAAGCACAAATTCAAGCACTTAATAAAAGCGGAAAATTCTAAGCGATTTATCTATTTAAAGCGCAGAATTAATCCACAGTTAGCTAATAAAATAAGTGTCCTGCAGGTTCCGGGGGTTTATTTTGAAAGAGAGTTTAAACGCTATTATCCAGCAGGTTCAGTATCAGCCCATGTGGTCGGTTTTACCGACATAGATGATGTAGGACAGGAAGGTATGGAGCGTGGATATGAACAGGGTTTAAAAGGAATTCCTGGTAAAAAGAGAGTAATAAGAGATGGTAAAAGACAGGTCATCAACTATAAGGATTTAGAAAACATTAAAAACCCTGTTTCAGGACAAGACTTAGTTTTAAGCATTGACCAGAGACTTCAGTATATAGCACATAGGGAATTACAAAAAACGGTTTTAAAACACAAAGCACTGTCAGCCTCATTAGTTATATTGGATGCGAAAAATGGTGAAATTTTAGCGGTTGCCAATCAACCAGCCTTTAACCCAAATACTCGAAAAGGTTTAACGGGTAGGGTATATAGAAATAGAGCTTTTCTGGATGTTTTTGAACCCGGCTCCACCGTAAAACCATTTGTTATGGCAGCAGCTCTGGATGGTGGATATGTAAATGACGCTACTAAAATAAAGACACATGGTTTTTATAAAGTAGGGCGTAATTTAGTCAAGGATGTACATAACTACGGAACCTTAGATTTAATGCATATACTTAAAAAATCCAGCAATGTAGCCATTAGTAAAATTGCCTTAAAAATGCCACCAGAATATTTTTGGGAAACTTATCACAATTTAGGGTTTGGAGTTACTGCACATGCTGGGTTTCCAGGAGAAGCCAGTGGTGAATTACTGGATTTTCAGCAATGGAATGATTTTGAGCAGGCGACATTATCCTATGGTTATGGAGTGTCAACATCAGTATTACAATTAGCGCGTGCTTATACAGCATTAGCTGATGACGGAGTATTACATTCAGTAAGCATTTTAAAACGCGATATTGATTATGACGAAAAACAGGTTTTCAGCGCCGAAACTGCAATAAAAGTAAGAAAAATGCTTGAGCATGTTATTAAAAAAGATGGAACCGCATATCAGGCCAGAGTAAATGGCTATCGAATTGCAGGAAAAACAGGTACGGTTAAAAAAGCAATCGCAGGCGGTTATGCAGATGATCGTTACCTGGCTGTATTTGTTGGTTTAGCACCGGCAAGTAACCCACGTTTTGTTATTGCTGTCATGGTTAACGAACCCAATGCAGGACAATATTATGGTGGACAGGTTGCTGCACCCGTTTTTTCAAAAGTAATGGCAGGTGCTTTAAGAATTTATGGTGTAGCACCTGATAAGGAAGATACCATGCCGGTTTTATTAAGCCGTGCAAAATGAATCTGAGCGAGCTACTGGAAGGAATTACGGAAGAAACCGTTAATGCTAAAAACAATTTTGCTATCGAAGGCCTCGCCCTCGATTGTAGAGAAGTTAAAAAAGGTTTTGTTTTTATAGCACTTTCCGGTAGTAAAGATCATGGCTTGAAATATGTAGAACAAGCCATCAAAAATGGCGCACTTGCTGTTGTTTATGACCCTCAGGGGAGTGAAGAATTTCAACTGGATGAGCTGAATAGCCCGCTTTTTCGGGTAAAAGAATTAAACTTGAAACTGGGGTTTATCGCCGACCGGTTTTATCAGTCACCTTCAGAAAAAATAGAAGTGATTGGAATAACAGGGACAAATGGCAAGACCACATGTAGCCAGTTTTTATTACAACTAATACCCAAATGCGGGGTTATTGGCACACTGGGCTGGGGCTCAATGGAAAGCATAAAAAAAACAATAAATACAACGCCAGATGCATTAACGCTACAAAAAATAATGGCAAGTTTTGTAACGGCTCAAAAGAAAACTGTAGTGATGGAGGTTTCTTCACATGGCTTACAGCAGGGACGAGTCAATAACATCAACTTTAAAGGCGCTTTATTTACCAACTTGAGTCGTGACCATCTGGATTATCACGAAACAATGGAAGCTTATTTAAAGGTTAAACTAACACTCTTTAAACAAGCAGGACTCCAATATGCCGTAGTCAATGCTGATGATCCTAATAGCGAACAGTTTTTGGCAGTGGTTAATAATAAAACAAAATGCTGGGCATACAGTGCCAATGGAAACCATTTAGCCAACGCAGAAAATATAAGTGCTGAGAAAGTTAAATACAGCTTAGAAGGCATCGCTTTTTTGCTTTGCTGGCAACAACAAAAAATTCCGGTAAAAACCAGTATTGTAGGTGATTTTAATTTAGACAATATATTGGCTGTCATCACTGTGTTATTAGCACAAGGTCATGACTTAAGTGAAGTGCTAAAAAAAACAAGCCGCTTAACAGCAGTGCCAGGAAGAATGGAACGGTTCGGTGGAAGCAATCAACCCACTATATTTGTGGATTATGCACATACACCTGCCGCATTAGACAAAGTATTAAAAGGCCTTAAAAAACAATGTCCGGGCAAACTATGGCTAGTTTTTGGTTGCGGCGGAAACCGTGACACAGGTAAACGAGCAGAAATGGGGGCAATTGCCAGTAATCTTGCTGACAAGGTGATTATCACTAATGATAATCCTAGATTTGAAAACGAGGAAGTCATTTTTAATGACATTAAAAATGGCTGCTTAAACAATAATTATGAAGTAATACAAAATAGAGAACAGGCTATACAAACAGCAGTAACACAAGCGAAATTAAGAGACTGTGTGTTAGTTGCAGGTAAAGGACATGAAGACTATCAGGATGTTAATGGAGAAAAACTCTCTTTTTCTGACCAGGATGCTGTAAAACAAAGCTTACTGGAGTGGCCATAACAGATGGACATGTTATTAAGCGAAATTTCAGCTTGTGTCAACGGTATTTTATGGGGAGAAGACCTAAAAATTTCCTCCATTAGTATAGATACTCGCACATTACTAAAAGGAGATTTATATATTGCCATCAAAGGCGATAATTTTGATGGCCATTCATTTGTTAATAAAGCTGAAATTGCAGGCGCTGTTGCCGTATTAGTCGAACAAAAACTGACAACAAATTTACCGCAAATTGTGGTTAATAATAGTCAGTTAGCCTTAGCTGAGTTAGCAGGTAAATGGAAAAAAAAGGCAGTTGTTGAAACCATAGCCATAACGGGAAGTAACGGCAAAACAACGGTAAAGGAATTGATAGCCTCAATTTTAGAATTGGCAGCAAATGTTTTGTATACCAAAGGAAATTTGAATAATGCGATTGGTGTACCCCTGACTTTATTGAACCTGAATGAACATCATCAGTATGCAGTAATAGAAGCCGGTGCCAACCATATAGGGGAAATTGCCTATAGCTGCGAATATGTAAAACCTGATATCGCCGTTATTACTAATGTAGGTAGCGCACATTTAGAAGGGTTTGGCAGTATTAAAGATGTGGCCAAAGCAAAATCAGAGATCATTCAAAGTCTGAGCACCAAAGGCATTGCTGTACTTAATAGAGATGATGCCTTTTATGATTATTGGCTAGACATTGCAAAAGACCGGAAAACAGTATCTTTCGGCATGAATGCAACGGCTGATTTTAGAGCTGAGCAGATACGTACAACAATAACTGATAGTGAATTTGAAAACCATTTTATGCTATTTACAAGCACTGAAAAAATAGCAATAAAACTCAAGCTGGCAGGACAGCATAATGTGATGAATGCTCTAGCTGCAGCGGCAAGTGTGGCACAATTAGGCATTAATCTGGAACAAATAAAACAAGGACTGGAAAGATCAAAACCGGTACCAGGCCGCTTGCAACCATTACCAGGAATACACGGTGGGCTTATTATTGATGACAGCTATAACGCCAATCCCAATTCAGTCAAGGCTGCATTACAGGTCTTGTTAGAAAGTGGTGGAGAACCCTGGGTGGTATTGGGCGCATTGGCTGAAATGGGATCAAACAGCTTAAACATACATAAAGAATTAGGTGCACTAATAAAATCAATGAACGTTGTACGCTTGCTAACTATAGGCTCCGATGCAGAACATACCTCCTCGTCCTTTGGCAAAGGAGCCACTTTTTTTAGCTCACAAGAACAATTAATTACCTTTTTAAATAACAACTTAAAGGGCAATGAAAGTATATTAATTAAAGGATCCAGATCACAGAAAATGGAAAAAATTGTGGCACAACTGGTTCCAAACTTCAGGAAATAAAAGATAACAATGTTACTTTATTTAACCGATTATTTAATGAATTTTGATAGCAGCTTTCGGGTATTTCAATACTTGACATTGAGGGCTATCTTAGGTGCTTTGACAGCGCTAATCATATCCTTCCTTATCGGCCCGATAATGATAAAAAAATTAACCCATCAAAAAATTGGCCAGTCTATTCGTCAAGATGGCCCGGAAAGTCATCATGAAAAAGCAGGCACTCCAACCATGGGAGGCACTTTAATTTTAGTGGCCATTACGATAAGTACATTACTCTGGGCTGACCTGGAAAATCGCTATATCTGGACAGTGCTATTTGTCACCTTAACATATGGGATTATCGGTTTTATTGATGATTACAGAAAAGTGATGCAGGGTAATAGTGATGGTTTGTCAGCAAAAACCAAATTATTTTGGCAATCGGTCATTGCACTAAGTGTCGGCATTTTTTTATACACAACTGCAGAATTGCCAGCTGAAACTCAATTTATTGTGCCTTTTTTCAAGAACATTATGATTGATATGGGCTGGTTTTATATTCCGGTCACTTATTTTGTCGTCGTCGGTTCAAGTAATGCAGTTAACTTGACCGATGGACTGGATGGTCTGGCCATTATGCCAACCGTAATGGTTGCTGCTGCTCTGGGTATTTTTGCTTATCTGTCAGGACATATTAATTTTTCTGACTATCTTGCCATTCCTTATTTACCGCAATCAGGTGAATTGATTGTGTTTTGTGCTGCCTTAGTTGGCTCAGGCCTGGGGTTTTTATGGTTTAACGCATACCCTGCAATGGTTTTTATGGGTGATGTTGGTGCCCTGGCATTAGGTGCAGCATTGGGTATTCTGGCAATTTTAGTACGTCAGGAAATTGTGCTCATGATAATGGGCGGTGTTTTTGTAGTCGAAACAATTTCTGTCATTATTCAGGTAGCCTCTTTTAAGATGAGAGGGAAACGCGTGTTTTTAATGGCTCCTATTCATCATCACTATGAACTTAAAGGCTGGCCTGAACCCAGAATTATCGTTAGATTCTGGATTATAACCGTGATATTAGTGTTGATCGGCCTCGCAACATTAAAATTACGATAGTTATGAATAAGGAAGCCGTTTTAGCATCATTAAAGCAACAGCTATCGTTGCATCAAGCATCCAAGGTCTTAGTTGTAGGCCTTGGTGCTACCGGCTTTTCTGTGGCTCAATTTTTACAAAAACATGGCATTAACTATGCCGTTATTGATAGTAGAGATAATCCACCTCACAATGATGAATTATTACAAGCCTATCCTGACACCCCTGTTTTTACAGGGGGGTTTGATAAAGCAGCTTTTGATGTAGCTACCCATTTAATCGTAAGCCCTGGCGTTTCTTTACAAGAAAAGGCTATCCAAAAAGC
>CAZNGU010000048.1:0-8750 GCA_964572325.1 uncultured Methylomarinum sp. | reverse complement strand
TTTTAAGGGCAAGGATTAGGATACTGCTGATGAATCTGCTCTATTTCCTGCAACAGCTCTTCAGACAAAATGATTTCGGTACTTTCAAGGTTTTCCTGTAATTGGTCCAGACTGCTCGCACCAATAATATTAGCGCCTATAAAAGGGCGGCTATTAACAAAGGCCAGTGCCATTTGTGCAGGTGATAGATGATATTTTTTAGCAAGATCAACATACATCTGCGTTGCCAGCATAGCTTGCTTATTGGAATAACGCTTATACTCTGGAAACAAATTTAGTCTTGCATTTTTCGGCTGCTGCTTAATATATTTTCCTGTCAACACACCAAAACCTAAAGGTGAATAGGCTAATAAGCCAATGCTCTCTTGATAACTAATTTCTGCCAGCCCTATCTCATAACAACGATTTAATAGACTATAAGGATTTTGTATGGAAATTATTTGGGGCAGATCCAATTGCTTGCTCAATCTTAGGTATTCCATTGCACCCCAAGGCGTTTCATTGGATATACCAATATATCTTACCTTACCCGCCTTTACTAAATCAGCCAGAACAGTGAGTGTTTCTTCTATACGGGTAGGTGCTTGTTGATCTGGATATTGATAACCCAGTTTACCAAAAAAATTAGTCGATCTGTCTGGCCAATGTACCTGGTATAAATCCAGATAGTCAGTCTGTAATCGTTTCAAACTATTGTCTATGGCCTGTTCTATATTAGCCCGATCCAGACAAGCCTGGCCATTGCGGACATGAGGCATCCATTCAGCCTGTCCAATCACTTTTGAGGCAAGAATCAAATGCTCCCGTTTTCCTGTTTTTTTTAACCAGCGCCCGATAATTTCTTCAGTTTTTCCATAGGTTTCAGGCCGCGGGGGAATAGAATACATTTCCGCTGTATCAATAAAATTAACCCCGTAATCTATTGCCATATCAATCTGTGCATGCGCTTCGGCTTCGTTATTTTGTTCGCCAAATGTCATTGTACCCAAGCATATTTCACTGACTTTTAAATCTGATGTCCCTAGTGTTGTGTATTGCATAGTTTTTCTCGATTTTTCTAAAAACACAAGGCATCAATGGATTGCGCCTTGCTGCCAATAAAACTTTCATCAAACTGCCCTAAAATACCAGCTTCTCTGGCTAATTGGCGAAAATTATCCGAACGATTAGTCATTTCAGATGCCACCAGAATTAATTCCAGCTCTAAAGGCGGCAGTGATTTCATCAGGTTTTTTACCAAATGAGTATTAACCCCGTTACTGCCATAATCCCCTAATGATAATGCTCTGGAAAAGCCATAAAACTGCTGCATCCGGCTTTCACAAAGTTGGCTGTATCGCTTTCTTTTTTTACTGTTCTTAAGTGATTCTTTAATTGCAAGACTTGCAATAGCTGCATTATATAAAGCATTCTGCACGCCATGAGAAAAAATAGGGTCTACAAAAGCTGCAGCATCTCCAATACAATAATAGTTTTCACCGCAAATTCTTTCTGAATAATAGGAATAATCAGGACGAAACTTTAAAGAACCTTCAATAAATCGAGCCGGTTCCAATAAAGTTTTTAAATGTGGTAAGGTTTTACAGCTTTGTTTAAAAAACAAGGCTCTTTTCTGCTTATCCATACCTTGCATTTTTGTTGTCGGAACAACCAAACCCACGCTGGTTTTTCCGCGTAACACAATATGCCAAAGCCAGCCATTTTCAAATGACATCACAAAAGTCACGGGTTTAATTTTTTTTAAAGCATCTTCACTATGACTTTTTCTGTCCACACCCACAAAAAGAGAATATTCAAAATAGCCCCAGAGTGATAAAAAATTCATTTTGGTACTAATGGTCTGGCGAACCTTAAACTGATTTGCCAAAAAGGAACTGTGGCCACTGGCATCTATAACATATTGACAACGTATTGAACCTTCATAAACGGCATCACCTCTTTTATCAATATAAAATATTTCAGGTCTTAAGGGATCAGTAAAAACACATTTTTTAACGCTTACTTCATTAAACACCTGCGCACCACAGCTGGACGCATGTTTTAATAAAATATGGTCAAAAATATCACGTTCTACATGGAGACCGGGCTGACTATAACCAAAGTCAGAAAAAAGAATCTGCTGAATTTTGTCATCCCAAACCGTAATCCCCCCTGCTTTGGCTAAAAAACCTTCCTGTTTTATTTTCTCAGACACACCACTTAAATCTGTGAATTTCCAGATGTGAGGGATCAGACTCTCTCCCACTTGATTGCGGGGGAATTTTGCGCGCTCCAGTAATACCACATGAATTCCGGCTTGCGCCAAATGTGTTGCTGCACTACTACCTGCTGGCCCACCGCCTATAACCAGAACATCACAAAACGATGGAATATTAGTCATTGGTTTTTGCAGGCGGCCATTTCGGCAACCATCGATTAACGGCTGAACAATAAACTTTGTATTCAGAACCAAATAATTGTAATAGCCTGGGTTCTTCATAATACAAAATAAATAGCTGAAAACAGCTAGCCATAAAAAACCAGTAAAACCACAGACTGAGACTGCTATATAAACAAGTCCAGCCTAACAATATAGAAAGCACGCCAATATACATCGGGTTTCTCATATACTGATATAAGCCCCTAATAACCAGATGTTTTGGCGCATCAATCGGGGCAGGAGTGCCCTTTCCCCATATTGCAAACCCCCAAACGCTATAAATATAAATTATTAAACCAAACAGCCATAACATGAAGCCGATTAGCGCTATCAAGCCAATATTTAAGGGAATATCCCGGCTAATAATAATGGGAATAAGGACAGCAACCGTTCCGGGTACCAGCAAAGTGAATAGCAGATTTTTGATAAACAGCTTCATTTTTCCATTACTTTTTCTGGATTAATAATGATGGGACATAATATAAAGCCGAGTACCACACCAAAGGTGACTACGCCTGACAAAATCTGCAATGAGGTACTTTCTGCCAGCATTAAACTGGCAAAAGCTACTGCACTGGTCAACATGGAAGCGGCCATGGCCTGATAAGTCAATTGACTATCCCCTCCTCTGTTTTCCTGATAAAAAATGCCATAATCCACACAAATAGCAACCACTAATAAAAACCCGACCAGATGTAAAAAACTGATGGCCGCACCGGTAACAGACCAGACAGTAATGATAATAAAAGCCGCCAGCATGGAGGGTAATAAAGTTTGCAGCATTTTAATTACATTTTTATAACACCACAGTAAAATTAATATAATCAATCCTAAACCCGCCGATAACAAGGTTTTGGCACGTTCGGTATAATCCTGTGTCATATTATTCAGCATATCCCGTTGACTAAAATATTGTGCATACTCAATGTTACTCAATGCTGTTTTTAAGGCGTCTGCTTGATGTTCTGCCAACCAAACCATTAGAAGCGTCTGGTTTTTTCCAACAATAATATGGCTGTCAAGCAATCTCTTCAACGATGTAGCCCGTACAGCTTCTAGCGTTAAGCTTTCGTTTTCAGGATAATCAAAATGACCCAGTTTCTTGACTGATAAACCCTGTTGCTTTAATGCCTGTTGCCAGAGTAATAAATTATCAGCCGTTAAATAATGCTGCAATAAAGCTTGATTAGCTTGTTGTTTCTGGGCTGAGAGCAACCAGGGATACACTCCAAAATAATCTGTCAATTGGCCTTGTTGTTTTAAATCATCCAATACTGAATAGACATTTTCTGCATGTTGTAATGTGACTTCAATATTTTTACCGGTGACTAAAACAAAGCGCCCCGGCTCTATGCTGGTCACCCGTTCCCTGATCTTCTTATCTTTCTGTTTTAAATAATCAAGTTCCGGAGTTAACTCCTGCATATCCTGCATCCATTTTAACGATTTAAGATGATAAAAAGACAATGATAAAATAATCATTAACAAAATAATTAAGACCGGTTTAAAACGCTGGCAAAGCAGTGCCCAACGATTGACCAGCGGTATTGCAAGTGCTTTTACACTCTTTGCTGAAGCCAGTTTGGGTAGCACAAAACGTGTTAATAGCAGGCTGAGTATAATCCCTGTTGCCGCATACACTGCAACCTGTTGGAAGCCGGGGTAACCAGATATGCCTAAAGCGATATAACCAATCAGGGTTGTTACTCCACCCAATAGCATACTAGGCCATATTTTAGCGACCACAGCCGATTTTTGTTCTACTGAAACTGAATGACTATGCGCTAAAGCATGTATAGGGTAATCAATACAAATTCCAATTAAGGTAGAGCCGATCGCAATAGTCATACCATGCACATAGCCAAACACAATATCTGTCATCAGTATAGCTGCCAAAATAACAATCCCTAACAAAGTAAACACTTGAAACATTACCGCAAAAGAACGAAATATCACTAAGAATAATACTGCTAATGCAAGGGACGAAATGATACTTATTTTGGCAATATCACCTTGTATCAGCGTCTGGGTTGCTGTGGCAAAAATTGGCACTCCAGTCATTTCCAATTGATATTGTTTGGCAGACTGATTGAGTGTATTAAAAGCCGTCATAATAGCCTGCTGAATACGGCTTTGCTCTGAAGCATTGAGCCCGGCAGCAGCAGTTTCCAGAATTAAATTTCGATACTGTTTGTTCGGCTGCAGCTGTTGCTGCATTTGCCTGCCTAATGTTTGAAAACCATTGAGAGCAAGTAACAAAGGATCCTGTAAAGCAATTTTTTTGACTATGCTTGCCTGTGGAGATAATAAGGCTGCTTTCAAAGTCTCGGCACGTTGACCTAAGCCCTGAACTGAAAAAATCTGCTCTAGCTGTGATTCGGCATGTAAGCTATAAAATTTGTTACCATAACTTCCGTACAATGCCTGTATGGTTTCTGGCATATTGCCTTGCTGCCCCGGTGACCAGACTTCAACAACACCTGTAATTTTTTGTAATTGCGATTGTAACTGTTGTATAAAATCTCTGGCAACTACCTTATCTTTAGCCGCCCCCACAGAAATCAGATAGCGGCGTGATAAAGTACCCGATTGCATTTCTGTGGCCAACAGAACTTCTTCCGCGCTATCTCCGGCAATAATAAAAGCCGAAAGGTCTGTTTTAAAATGGACTTGCAGGATGACTATCAGAGCCAACAAAGGGGCTAATAGATAAAACAGCGGCTTTTGCCAATTCAATACTATTCTCCTTGTAACTCAAGATACAATTGATTGAGTTTTTTTTCCATATCGCTGTCTGGCGTTTGCTTTTGCAGTAGAAATTCAGTGATATCACCATCCGCCTGCTGGATTTTAATCATATCAACTCCTTGCTCTAAGCGGCCTGATACTGCAACCGTAAAATCACTTTGAGTTTTTTGTTTGGGCTGTAAGTTCATTAACCAGCGTTCAGGATAATGACTAAATTCCAGTCGGTACAATCGTTTTAATAAATCTGCATCGGCATGAATTAATGCTTTGAAAATAGAAATATTCAGGCTTAAAGGATTATCCATATCCATTTCGGCCTGATGTCTGACATTATTTTCCGGATCAAAATAATACAGGGTATCAGCTTGAACCCCCATTAATAATCGTCGAGGTTCTAATTGTTCCTTAATCATTAAATCGGGTGGTAAAGCATATAAGTAACCACTACCGTACCAAGGTTGATCCATTAATTCTAAATGTCTGATCTCCTGATAAGCTATTTTTACAGTGTTATCTGCTTGCATGCTTTGCATGACTTTCGATAAAGAATCTTCAGCATAACTAATATGACTTATCAAAATGCACAGTATCAAACCGGCACAAGCTCTAATCCATATGAGGCGTATGAACACAGAGTAAGATATTCCAGTATTTTGAGATAAAAACTTCATTTATCGCCCTTGTACATCCAGCCAGATTTTACGGCCATTTGTCATCATGGTTTTAACCGTAGACTGTGGATTAGGAATGCCCAGGTCAGGAAAACGAAAATGTCTGTAAATATACTCACCTACCATTAATACAGCGATCATCACATAGATAAAAACCCCATTATACAATGCCCACAAAACATCACTTCCCCAAATGGCTAATAGCACACACATTATGGCATTAAAGCCAAAAAAAGCAGTCCATAGTATGGTGAGTTGCCGACAATACCGGCTAACTCCGGGGGGGAAGTCAGGGAATTCCAGCCGCACAAAACTTTCTATAAAAGAAGGCCCTTTTCCTTTAAGCAAGGTTCTACCAAAAAAATACATCAACATGAGTTGAATCAAAACAGGCAATACTTTAGCAGTTACCGTTTGCAGATAATAAGCACCCAATAATAAGCCAATAGACACACAGCCTTTATAAATTTTAATCTTTATATTTTGGCTGGCAAAAGACTGTAATAAATAAATACCTGAAAATAAAGCCGGGGCTATCCAGACCATACCACTTTCCATTCCCTGGTAAACCAGATAGGGATAGGCTAAAAACAGACAAGTCACTAAAATGCTTTTGATGATCTTTAGCATGGTTTAATCAACAATACTGGACACTTTTTCATTCTTGAAATTGACATTAAATCGATTAAACCGACCACTCCAGTAAACCCAGGTATTCGCATCCAGATTCATGGTTTGGGTAATGGGTGGATAGCCAATAGCAACCAGCACGGCTTTTTTTCGCATACCTTTTGCTACATCTCCCTTTTTAATATACTTTCTTTCCAGGGAATTAAACTGGGCAAGATTGACTTGTTTGCTAGCAAATAATTTGTCAAAAGCGTTAAAAATATCATCGCCGGTATGCTTGGAAACATTTTTTATAAGTAGCGCTTCATCAGTATGATCTAGTTTAATTTCTATGGTTTTTGGAGTTATCGCCAACAAAGTAAGCTTGCTATTCACCGGAATGCTTTTACCCCGGCGGTAATTGGTAGTTAAGTGAGTCGACTTCTCATACCTGATAACAAATTGGGTGTAATAACCTTGCCCTACAACAATATGAGCTGGTATTTCCTCTGGTTTTAAGGTTTTATTACAGGAAACCAGTGACAACAGAATGCTTGATAAAATCAGACCACGAATTAATAAACGCATAATTAAATTTCCCTAGTACCCGGATAGTATTGTTTAGACCGAGCCATTTGATAGTAGATAAATAAAAAAACAAAAAACACAACTAAGCTAATGCTTACTATATTCGCTGACAAAGAAATTAGCCAGAGCGAACTGATCAGTTCTAAAAAAAACA
The DNA here is from genome assembly GCA_964572325.1 of uncultured Methylomarinum sp. GTDB lineage: Bacteria > Pseudomonadota > Gammaproteobacteria > Methylococcales > Methylomonadaceae > QPIN01. Next base: position 1,561 of record CAZNGU010000048.1, on the reverse strand, counting down.
ACGCAATTAAGACACTGGCAATCGCTTTATTATTCATCCGTGTACACATATAAGCCCCTAACGGTGCGCCAACCAGTACGTTTGAACTGTCTCAGGCAAATGCAAAAAAGAAAACACTGGCTCCTCGTTAAAGTGGTGTCTCTCTAGCTGTAATTAATGGCGTTCCGGAGCAGGTAATTCACCCGATATAATTCGGACTTCCCTTTGTGGAAAAGGCATGGAAATATTATTTTCTTTCAAGGTATTCCAAATAATTAACATTAAATCAGAATCAACTCTGTTTTTACCATCATCAATACCCTCTATCCAGTATTCCACTTGAAAAGCCACTCCAGATTCAGCAAACTCTATAATTTCGCAGTCCGGGGGTTCAGGAGTTTCAGATATTTGAGGGTGTTTTCTAACAGCTTCCAAAATCAATGCAGGAATAGCAGGCACATCACTATGATAAGAAACAGAAAAGTTAACGCAATAACGTTGAAAAGGATTTTTACGCGTCCAGTTAGTAAAGGCCGTGGTAATAAACTGTTCATTAGGCACAACAATTTCTTTGCCTTCAAAGGTTTCAATGGTGGAAGAGCGCATATTCAATGCACTTAAATAGCCACTCCGACCATCTTCCAGCTCTATGTAATCCCCTACGGTTATTGAACCATCGAGTAAAATTATAAGTCCCGAAATAAAATTGGAGGCAATTTGCTGCAAGCCAAAACCCAGTCCAACACCAAGTGCACCACCAAATACAGCCAGCGTGGTGAGGTTAATACCCACAACTTGTAACAATAATAAAAAGACAAGCAGGAATAACACGATTTCAAATAACTTGGAAAAAACCTCGCGGTGTCGTAGGTCTAATGCTTCTCTGCTTCTAATAGCTTTTTGCCCTGCATTATTTGATATTTTTCCCAACCAAAACAAGATAGAACCAAAAATAACAACCCTGGCAAGCGCATAAACCGACAATCGGATATTGCCCACTTCAAATGCAATACCATCTAAAAAATTAACAGTATTATCAAGCCAGCCAAACACATGCAAAGTAGCAATAGGAATCCCCACCCAAAGAAATAAGGTGCGAATAAAACTGTTTTGAATAAAACGAATAACTGCAGTGCGTAAAAAGAAAATAACGCCTAAGCCCTCGGCAATAATAACCAGCCATGATTGTTCAACCAGATCCTGGGTTGTCTGCACAGCAATTGAAAGCAAGGTTAGCGCCAAAATAGGGAATAACAGATCGCGGGCACTATAAATAGTATTTAGAAAAGCATGGGCAATTTTTGAGCTTGACTCATCGGGCGGGTTATCTAGGAAAGCAATATTACCTTTAAGAATTCTTGCCATTATCCAGGCCAGGGTAATGGCTAAGAAAATAGCTATTATCTGGGCATAAAATTTTGGACTCACCGCCCACTCAGAGACTATGTCAATGCATTGAAATAGTTCTGCTTTAATGGCTTCTAGATTCATAATGTACAATATTAAAGTTTAAGAAAAGAGCTAATAACAAAAGGAACTCCTAGGACTGCCTATTACCCATAAATTCTCGCACAAAGGCACC
>CAZNGU010000047.1:0-8861 GCA_964572325.1 uncultured Methylomarinum sp. | reverse complement strand
AATTCCTCATTCGCATTAGAACCATCGATTATGTGCGCAGACCTCATCCCTTTATCACATATTGCCATAAGGCCTCTCGCAAACCACTTCATAGCAGTTCATAATGGTAAAGGTATTGTGCACTCAGATTTTATTAGCGATATTCGTACTGCTACCGCTTATTTTTCTAGTCTATATTCTAAAGATATTGCCATATATTATCAGGACGCCTACCCTTTTACTGTTGCCTTATATGCGATTTTGCACAACGGTAAAAATGTTTGGATAGCCGGTAATAATAAAACAGCAACAGCGAATAAATTAAAAAAACAGGGCTGTTTATTAGTCGGTGAATGGCCTAATAATAAACCAGCCATCAAGCCCTCCATCCAGCCATCTTCCCCCCTATTATCGCCTCTCAATTTAGACCAGATTCAGCTGATTATTTTTACTTCAGGCTCACAAGGTGAGCCCAAAGCCATCAAAAAAACATTGCGTCAATTCCAAAATGAAATTGAATTTTTAGAGCAGCAATGGGGGCAAAGGCTTGCACAAGCACAAGTATTTTCAACGGTTAGTCATCAACATATTTATGGGCTGATCTTTCGGATATTATGGCCGCTGGCAGCAAAACGCTGCTTTCACAGCAGCCTGTTTGTCAGCCCTGAAGCTTTATTAAAAGCGGCTGGTACAACAAAAGTTTATTGGGTTGCCAGCCCGGCACAATTAAAACGTCTGGATGAGCAAACTGCCTGGCAGGATATTACCAATTTAAGAGCTGTTTTTAGTTCAGGAGGAACTTTGCCTGAAGATGCTGCCTGGCAAATTTATGAAAAGACCCAGCATAAAATAATTGAAGTCTACGGTAGCTCTGAAACAGGCGGTATTGCCTGGAGACAATCTGTAGACGATTCATTATGGACGTTGTTTGCGGGGCATACGCTAATTGCTGACGTAGAAGGCAATATGCAATTAGCATCTCCTTTTCTGCAAGTACCGACGCTAAAACTGGATGATAAAATCGAGCTATATGGAAAAGACCAATTTAGCTTATTGGGTCGTTCTGACCGTATTGTAAAAGTAGAAGAAAAACGCTTATCACTGGATGAGCTGGAACAGTGCTTGAATCAGTCTGAATGGATAGAACAATCCTATACGCTATTATTAAAACAAAAAAACCGAGAGATTACATCCGCAGTGCTGGTATTGACTGAAAAAGGAAAATTTTTTTTAGATCAACACGGAAAAGCGGAATTGCTTAAGCAATTAAGACAGCAATTAATGTCCACTTTTGAGACCGTGGTATTACCCAAAAAATGCCTATGCATACAACAGATACCTTTAACAGTTCAGGGTAAAATTGATAAAACATTATTAACCGCTTTATTAACACTGGATGCTACACGTTTCCCGTTAATTCAGTATTGTGAAATGCAAAACAATCAAGTGGTTTTGCAATGTAAAGTACCCGCTAGCCTGCTGTATTTTAAAGGTCATTTCCCCGAACACCCCATTTTACCGGGTGTCACTCAATTAGCCTGGGTAGAGCATTTTGGCAAATTGTTTTTTAATATCAAGCAACCCTTTTTAAGAATGGAAGTTATTAAGTTTAAAAAAATTATTCGCCCTAATAGTTTTATTAAAATGGAGCTTAACTGGAAGACAGAAAACGGCAAGCTATATTTTAGTTTGCGTTCCAGTAAAGATTTATTCAGTTCCGGGCGTATGGTTTTTGGAACTCATTAATGCGAATTTGTATCATTATCCCTGTTTATAATCATCCAGATGCCATTGTGCAGCTTGTTGAACGCCTAAAACCTTTTGGACTGTTTTGTTTTCTCATAAACGATGGCAGTTCAACAGAATGTTCACTAGTATTAAGCCAAATTGCCAAACAACAAAGCAGCTGGCTGACTCTATATAATAGAGAACAGAATGGGGGTAAAGGTGCGGCAGTTATAGAAGGATTGCAACTGGCAATTCAGCAAGGTTTTAGTCATGCCATACAAGTGGATGCAGATGGACAACATACTATTGCAGATATTAAATACTTTGTTAAAGCCTGTCAGGAAAATCCGCTACACTTGATTTTAGGCCAGCCTTATTTTGATCAATCAGTGCCTAAAGGCAGATTGTATGGCCGTTATTTTACCAATCTATGGATATGGATTAACACCCTGTCCTTTGCTATAAAGGATGGCATGTGTGGCTTTCGCTGCTATCCTTTAAGTGCTGTTGAGCCATTGCTAAATTCAGTCTGTCTGGGTCAGCGTATGGATTTTGATATAGAAATTGTGGTGCGGCTTTACTGGCAAGGCCTGGATGTTATAAATATACCGACACAAGTACAATATCCACTGCACGGAATTTCCCATTTTCAACTATTCCGGGATAATTTATTAATTTCAAAAAAACATGCACAACTATTTTTTGCTATGTTAGTACGCTTTCCCAAATTGTTCTTGAGGTCTTTAAAATGAGTCATTGGTCAAAAATAGAAGAACGCGGCATTATTTGGGGCATGCAGTTTTTATTAAAAGTTTATTTGTTTTTTGGTCGCAAAGTTTTACAGGTTTTATTGTACCCCGTGGTCAGTTATTACTGGCTTGTTAATGGTAAAAGCCGGCGTGCCAGTTTGCAATATTTACAACGACTGGCTGATTTTCAAAAAGTAAATAGTATTAAACCCGCTATCACTCCCAGTTTTTTAAATAGTCACCGGCATTTCATCAGCTTTGCTAATGCCTTAATTGATAAGCTAGCAGCCTGGACTGGCTCCTTAAGTTTAAAAGATGTTGAATATTATGGTCGTGAAGCCATTGTTAGCCATATGAATAAAGGCCAGGGCGTGTTAATTCTGGGATCACACCTGGGTAATTTGGAAGTCTGTCGAGTCATTGCCCATTTAAGAAAAAAAGTCATCATTAATGTACTAGTACACACTAAACATGCCAATAAATTTAATAGCCTGTTAAATAAATATGCCGATTCTGAACGCTTGAATTTAATTCAGGTCACGGAAGTTAGTGCCGCAACTGCCATGTTATTACAAGATAAAATAGCAGCTGGCGAATTAATTATTATTGCCGCCGACAGAACACCGGTTAATGACCAGCATAACGTGCAGCAAAGAGTTGCCAAAGCTGATTTTTTAGGACACGCAGCCCTTTTTCCACAAGGCCCATTCATTCTGGCTTTATTGCTGAAATGCCCTGTATATACACTATTTTGCTTAAAACAAAATAGTAAACAGATGATATATTTTGACCACTATAGTGATGGCCTGTCTTTTACCCGAAAACAGCGAACAGCGGCTATAGAGCAATGCGTTCAAGAATATGCTGATCAATTACAATACTATTGTTTAAAAGCACCGTTACAATGGTTTAATTTTTATGATTTTTGGCAGACCACGGATAATGAAAAAGGATGATAAAAACAGTTAATGTTAATGGACAGTCTTTATCTATAGAAGATGTCTGTGCAGTAGCCGAACAAACACAGGTATTAGAATTAAGTAACGAATGCACATTTGTTGAACGAATAAATAAAGGGGCTGATTTTATAGAAACCTTACTAAAGAAAGAAGGTTTTATTTATGGTGTAACTACAGGCTATGGCGATTCCTGTACGGTTCCCATCCCCCTATCAAATGTGAACGAGTTATCCAGACATCTTTATACTTTTCATGGCTGTGGTTTGGGAAAACACTTTGACCCGGAACAAACCCGTGCTATTTTAATGGTGAGACTTAATAGTCTGGCACAAGGGTTTTCAGGCGTTCGCTATCTTTTATTAAAACATATTGCCGCACTGCTAAATCAAAATATCCTGCCCTTGATTCCAGAAGAAGGCTCAGTAGGAGCCAGTGGTGATTTGACTCCGCTGTCTTATCTGGCTGCCGTGTTGTCGGGCGAAAGACAGGTGCTTTATCAAAACACCCAAGTAGCAACAAAAGCTGTTTTTGCCCAGCTCAATATCACTCCACTGACTTTAAAGCCCAAGGAAGGCTTAGCCATTATGAATGGTACTGCGGTGATGACAGCGGTAGCTTGCCTAGCCTACCAACGTGCTGCTTATTTATCACAATTATGTACCCGTATTAGCAGTTTGGCAGTACTGGCTTTAAAAGGTAATGCCTGCCATTTTGATGAAAAACTGTTTTCAGTTAAACCGCATCCGGGGCAAATAAAAGTAGCTCGGCGTATGCGCCAGGATTTGCAATGGACATCTGACACCAGCCAAAATGATTGTCGTATTCAGGATCGCTATTCCTTAAGATGCGCACCCCATATGATAGGTGTACTTGAGGATAGCTTGCCCTGGTTTAGACAGTTTATTGAAAATGAATTAAACAGTGCTAATGATAATCCAATTATTGATGCTGAAGCTGAACAGGTATTACATGGCGGACATTTTTATGGCGGGCATATAGCGTTTGCCATGGATAGCATGAAAACAGCGGTGGCTAATTTAGCCGATTTGCTGGACCGGCAAATGGCGCAATTAATGGATACTAAATTCAATCATGGACTGCCTGCTAATTTATCCGCTGCGCCTGTTGAACAAGCAGTACTTAATCATGGCTTTAAAGCTGTACAAATAGCCGTTTCTGCCTGGACAGCTGAAGCCTTAAAATTAACTATGCCAGCCAGTGTATTTTCTCGTTCTACTGAATGTCATAATCAGGATAAAGTCAGTATGGGCACCATTGCTGCCAGAGATTGTGTACGCATTTTAGAACTGACAGAGCAAGTTGTCGCTGCCATGCTGATTGCTGTAGTACAAGGCGTTGAATTACGCGGCAATAATGTTAAATTAAGTCTCGGTTTAGGAAAAACCATGTCTCAGGTTAGAGAGAAATTTAGTTTACTGGAAACAGACCGTGCCATGGAAAGTGATTTAAGACGCTGTGTACAACTCATTAGACAACGACATTGGCAACTTTATGACTAAAGCTCTCGTAACTTGTCAGGTGGAAATAGAGATTCCCTTTTTCGATGTTGATTTAATGGAAATCGTCTGGCATGGACATTATGCAAAATACTTTGAAATAGCCCGTTGCGTATTACTGAATAAAATAGATTATGACTATATGACAATGCGTGACTCCGGTTATACCTGGCCCATAGTTGAACTACGTCTGCGTTATGCAAAACCAGCTCATTTTGGCCAGAAAATTATAGTTCATGCCAAAATCAGCGAATGGGAAAACCGTCTAAAAATAAATTATCAGATAAAAGACAAACTAACCAGTCAGCGTTTAACCCGGGGGCATACCTGTCAAGTAGCGGTTGACATAAATACTCAGGAAATGTGTTATGAGTCTCCGCCTGTTTTATGGGAGAAATTGGGGCTTCAGCCCTCATGACTGATTATGATGTGATCGTAATAGGCAGTGGCATGGGGGGTTTGACTTCTGCTGCCTTACTGGCAAAAGCGGGGAAATCAGTCTTAATATTAGAAGCTCATGATAGACCGGGGGGCTACGCTCATGGTTTTAAGCGAAAAAAATATCACTTTGATTCAGGGGTACACCTCATTAGTGGTTGTGATAAACAAGGCTATTGTGGTGGACAGGTTATTTATAAAACCCTAAAAGCTTTAGCCCTGTTGGATGATATAGAATTTATTAATATTAACCCTTTTAGCCATGCCTTTTATCCTGAGCTCAGTATTGCATTACCTCAAGAAATTTCGGCTTTTGTAAGCCAATTAAGCCAACAGTTTCCTACCGAAAAACAGGGTTTACAGGCATTATTAAAGCTTTGTCTGCAACTGGCCGAAGAAATTACCATTGCTGATGAAATGATGGCAGAAATTGATCATCAGCAAGCCATAAAGTTAATGCCTGGCTTGTTTAAATACAGAAAATCAACCTTGGCAGATGTTGCTAAACTCTTTATCAACGACCCCAAACTATTAGCTGTATTTGCCAGTAACTGGCCTTATTTAGGACTACCCCCCTCTCAAGTTTCTTTTGTTTATTGGTCAACTATGTTAATGGGTTATATGGTTGATGGGGCTTATTATTGTAAAGGCGGCTTTCAACAGCTTGCGAATACTCTGGTCAAAGGGCTACAAGACAATGGCGGAGAAATTCGCTATAAATCCTCGGTTGAAAAGATCATGATAGAACAGGGACAAGTCCTTGGAGTTGAGCTTAAAGGGCAGCAATTAAGTGCGCCTATTGTTATTTCAAACGCTGATATTCGAAATACAGTCTGCAATATGGCTGGAGAACAATACTTCCCCCCCCGTTTTGTGCAAAAAATTAAAACAATGCAACAGTCCCTCTCTATATTTGTAGTTTATCTTGCCACAGACCTGGATTTAAAAGCATTGAATATCCATCATGAATCTTTTTGTTATAGCGATTTCAATCATGATAAAAACTTTGCTAAAACACAACAGGGTATAATCAGCTGGCTCAGCATTACCGCACCGACCCTTGTAGACTCCAGTTTGGCACCTGAAGGGGAGCACTTGTTAATGTTAACCACATTATTACCTTTCCAATCAGCAGAATACTGTAAGCAAAGTAAAACGAGATATATTCAAACCATGCTAACACTTGCCGAACAAACAATTCCAAATCTACAGCAACATCTTTTATTTGTAGAAGGTGGCTCGCCAGCTACTATGCAACGTTATACTCAAAATTATAAAGGTGCAGCCTATGGTTGGGATGTAACACCTTCTCAAGTAGGCCCGGCAAGAATTCAAAACCAGTCGCCCATTAAAGGCCTGTTCTTTTCAGGCCATTGGACTGCACCGGGCGGCGGTGTTTATGGGGTCAGTGTTTCTGGCGTTCAAACGGCTCAAAAAGTTTTGGGCATTGCTAAACAATCTGATTTCTTTAAAAAAATATCACAAGGAACGTGAATTAGACTCCGACAAACTAGAAGTGATATTTTCTTTACAGGACAAATGCCGCCTAATCATTTTAGAAGCTATAACAAGTTCTCCATTACAGATCATGCCACCTTCCGGGAGTTTATCAGATAATTTCTGGTTTCTTTCTATTTTAGTAAAAGAATTCAGGTCGTTACCTGAATACGAATTAGCATTAGCTAAAGGTGCCTGTAAAGTAATTAACAAAACGGCTGTTGAAATTAACAGTTGGTGAATAGTTTTATGGGATATTTTTTTCATGACCCAGCCTCCTCCGCGTCACATGTAGTTTTTGAATACTTACAAAACCTACCAGACGATTTAATAAAACGGAATTTCTTCCTTGGGCATATCATTGCTTTTTTAATAAAAACTTGCAACTATAAAAGGTAAATTCGTGATGTGGTTCAATAAATTATTTGAATTGCAAGATAATGACCGGCTCCCAAGTCCATCAATGCCAGAATTTATTCAGGATTACTATATAATTTATTAAATGCAAATAATACAACTGAGCAAGACAGAAAAAATACTGCAATTATTCACCGAAATAAAAGCAGGTGAAGGTACCATAGTCCTTTTAATGTTTTTCAATATTTTCCTTATTCTTTGTGCTTATTATTTCGTCAAACCTTTGAGAGAAGGCTGGGTTTCTGTTTCCGATGTTGCCGGACTATCAAAAATGGAGGTTAGAGCCTATTCAAGTTTTATCCAGAGTCTATTATTACTATTTTTTATTGGTTACTATGGTCGTTTAGCTAAACGCTATCATCGTGTTACCTTAATTACACGAGCCACCTTGTTTTGCATTTCAAATATGTTTATCTTCTGGTTGCTGCAACCAGATTTTTTTATTGAGGAACTCCCTGCTTCTGGAATTATTTTTTATCTCTGGGTCAGTATGTTTGGCGTATTTGTAGTCGCTCAATTCTGGACTTTTAGTGCCGATGTTTTCAATAATGAAAGTGGCAAACGCTTGCTGCCGGTAATAGCTATTGGCGGGACTTCCGGCGCTGTTGCAGGATCCTGGATGGTTGATTATCTTATTAGTTCAAACATAGTTTCTACTAATTACTTATTGCTTATTGCTACCCTGCCATTATTTATCTCTATCTTTCTTATTCGTATCGTTGACCAACAACAGAGTATAAATCAAACCATAATTGCCGGCAAAACAGATTCCAGCCAGATAACTGAAATGAATGTTGACTCAGTTATGAATGGAGCTAAATTAGTATTTGTTAGCCGCTTTGTACTACTTGTAGCATTAGTCACCCTACTCACTAATTGGGTCAACAGCAATGGTGAAAACCTGTTATTTAGAGTTATTCAGGAGGCACTAGCAACTCAGGCTGTAGAACAGGGAATAACGGGGTCACAAAATATCCTGGAATTTACCCGGGAAGGCACCACCGCTTTTTATGGCGACTTTTTCTTCTGGGTCAATATTATCGCTCTTTTTTTACAGTCTTTTATAGCGTCACGATTACTCAAGTTTGGTGGTTTTGCTGTCATCCTGATGTTGCTTCCCGTTATTGCTTTAATATCCTATTCGATGATGGCTTTATTGCCTATTCTTGCTATTGTTAAAATAATGAAAATAGCAGAAAATGCGACAGACTACTCCATTAATAATACCGCACGGCATGTAATCTGGCTACCTGTTAATAGCAAGATGAAATTTCTTGGAAAACCGGCCATAGATACTTTTTACGTACGCCTGGGTGATGGATTTGCTGCCATAACAGTACTGATCGGCGTACAAATTCTGACTTTATCCATTAAACAGTTTTTTATTTTTAACGTATCTCTGGTCATACTGTGGCTAATATGCGGAATTTTACTGGTTAAAGAATACAATAAGCTTGCAAAAGCAGATATGCCGAATATTAACAACTGAAACGATTAGCCAAAAAAAGGTGGTTTTTGCATTATACTTAGGAACGAGAATTTAATAATATACGAAAGTTTGACGCAGGATTTTGGTT
>CAZNGU010000046.1:0-8920 GCA_964572325.1 uncultured Methylomarinum sp. | reverse complement strand
TTCCTTGCTATGCATACTTCAAGACTATTAATAACCAAACTCATTGTATACTGCCAGCAGTATTTTTCAAATAGATTTATACCTCTAGCCATATTTTTGCCTCTACTTCGTTTCAAACATCCCTTTAAAACTCACGAACACTTACTATCCCCACAATTCAGACAGGTCATGCAACCATCCATCAATACCATGGCTTTAGTACTGCACTTGGTACATAGTGTCGCCTTTTCGGGAAAACTGTTTTCTTCATTTGCCTCTACTGACTGATGCCTGGCTTCAAATTCTTTACGCTTTCCTGCCAAAAACTGTTTTTGTGCATCGCCCATCTCTTCGCTCACAATCATACCGATATATTTCATATGCGATTCAATAGCATGGCCTATTTCTGCGACTAAAGATGGCATAAAAACACCGCCTTTTTTGAAATAGCCTCCTTGAGGATCAAACACAGCTTTCATTTCTTCTACCAGGAATGTGACATCCCCCCCTTTACGAAATACTGCTGATATAACTCGGGTTAATGCCAGCACCCACTGAAAATGTTCCATGTTTTTTGAGTTAATAAAAACCTCATAGGGGCGACGCTCCTCATGTTCTGTCCCCATATTTAACACCATATCATTAATGGTAATATAAAGAGCATGCTCTGATTGTGGCGTTTTTATTTTATAAGTAGAGCCTAATAATACTTCGGGGCGTTCTACATTTTCATGCATACTTTCCAATAAGGGTTTTTGTTCCTCCTCATTAGCTGCCTCAAGTTTTTCTTCGTCACTAATCACTTTATAAGCAACTATTTTTTTGGTGATTTTATGTATCATTAGAATTTCCCGTAATAGCCTTCTTTTAAGGCATCAAAAAGATTAGCCGCAGTATGCATTTCACCATCGTATTCGATCTCTTCATTACCTTTGGCTTCAACAACGTGACCATCATCCAGGGTGAACTGATAAGTGGTTTTTTCTAAATCATCTTCTTTAACCAAAACACCTTGAAAAACTTCCGGATTAAAACGAAAAGTAGTACAACCTTTTAAGCCTTTATCATAAGCATATTCATAAATAGATTTGAATTCTTCATAAGGAAAGTCTGTCGGTACATTAGCCGTTTTAGAGATGGATGAATCGATCCAGATTTGTGCAGCTGCCTGAACATCTACATGCTGTTTAGGCGAAATATCATCAGCAGAAATAAAATAGTTCGGCAATTGCTTATCTACATCATCTGTAAAAGGCATCGCTTCAGCATTAATCAATTGTCTATAGGCTAATAATTCAAAAGAAAAAACATCGACTTTTTCTTTACTCTTTTTCCCTTCTCGAATGATGTTTCGAGAATAATGATGGGCAAAACTTGGCTCAATTCCATTACTGGCATTATTGGCCAATGATAATGAAATAGTGCCAGTAGGTGCAATTGAACTATGGTGGGTAAAGCGGGCACCCTGCTCTACTAATGCCTTAACCAGCTCAGGCTGATCTTTAGCCAGCTGTTGCATGTATCGACTGTATTTAGCATGTAAAACTTTACCTAAAATCGTATCGCCTTTTTTATAGCCATCCATCTTCATTTCAGGACGTTTATGTAACATTTCTGCTGTTACCTTAAACTCCTGCTCCATGATAGGGGCGGCACCTTTTTCTTCAGATAAATGCAGAGCAGCTTTCCAGCCTTCAACAGCTAATGCTTTGGTAACTTCTTCAGTAAACTTCAGGGAGTCATCATCACCATATTTCATCCCCAGCATAGTCATGGTAGATCCCAGCCCTAAATAACCCATGCCATGTCTACGTTTGCTAACAATTTCATCTCGCTGTTTTTCTAAAGGCAAGCCATTAATCTCCACCACATTATCAAGCATACGGGTAAAAATATGGATAGTTTTGTGATAGGTTTCCCAGTCAAACCGGGCATCTTTAGTAAATGGATTATCTACAAAACGGGTTAAGTTAATAGAACCTAGCAAACAGCTACCATAAGGTGGCAATGGCTGCTCACCGCAATTATGCGCATGAAAACCATTGGCATCGAAAGTATTAATTCCGGGAACTTGTATATCATAAACATTTTCTATCGCATCAGAAGTAATAGAATCTACCGTGGCAAAAAAATGTTCCTGCTTCATTTTGCGTTTGTACGCTTTTAAATTCAATTCCAGCTTGCTAGCCTTTTCTGTATCAGCAAAACCAATGAGTTTTTTATAGACAAGCATATTGTCACCAGAAATCACCAGTTCATGCTGTGCTTTTATTTGATAATTAGCAGTACCACCCTTACTATCGGGCATCCTTTTTAATTGTGCTTTCCTGCGATTCCGATAAATTGTTGACACTATTCCCAATCTTAAAAGCATGCGCTGTACTGCTTCTAATCTGGGTAGGTCTGATTGTGAAAGACGAATACTCACACCTTTTTCCTGGCTCCCTTGCACTGATCCATCGGCATCAAAAAAACCTTTTAGAAAACCTAAATAAAAATCGCTGGATGCTTTTTCGAGTTCTGCACTAATACATTTTGCACCTGGTTTCATACCCAGTTCTTCAGCTAGTTTTTTTAAGCTCACTAGCTTCAGGCGATATTCGTTTCTGCCTGATACTTCAAACCAGCCATTAAAGTCAGACCGTTTGTTGAATGCTGTTGTTGCTTCCAGTGCCATTTCCATTACTGAATCAACACCACTATTGATAGCCTGGCCGTTAACAACTTGTGCAGGCTTCCATACTGAAAGCACAGCAGTTTCAGTCTTTAGTGTTCCGTCACCTATTAATAAGCCCATGAGATATCCCTGGTTTTTATTATATTGCCCTGACCAGACAGGATTACTCCGATGATTATTTAATAAAAGCTGATCCCCTGCCTTTAATTCTCCAGCTTGACACCATTCAGTCTCAACTGCATATCTGCCATTTTTGCTAATACGTTTAACACGGTGATCATCAGTCAATCGAAGCGCATAACCTTCACGTGTTTGTAATTTAACCGTCGCTTTCCTTGCCGTTTTGAAAAAACCATTAACAGCGGATGTGTGTAGCTTTCCATCCACTTGAATTTTCTGTTGCTGTCCCAGCAAATCAATTACCTGACGAGGTCCCTGTGCAGTTTGAACCCAGCTATCACCAGTTACACATGGGTTAGTCGCCCGAATATTTTCACAAAACCAGTTATTGTTCATTTCATTGACTTTATCAATCAAAATAAAGCCCGGTTCTGCATAATCGTATGTGGACGACATAATAATATCCCATAAGCGGCGAGCAGGCAGAGTTTTAGTGATTTTACAAGCGATAAAACCCACTTCATTAACGATATACCCCTCCTTATTGGGTAAATCTCGCCAGACCACCTGTTCTTTATTATTCAGATCAATATTATCCATCTGTTTTTCTTTTTCTGTAATAGGAAAAGATAAAAACCAGGGTTGATCATTTTTTACCGCTTCAACAAATTCTGTAGTGATTAATAATGACAAGTTAAACTGTCGTAAACGTCCATCTTCCCGCTTAACTCTTATAAATTCGATAACATCGGGGTGCGCTATATCAAAGGTCGCCATTTGTGCACCACGCCTGCCCCCAGCCGAAGAAACGGTAAAACACATTTTGTCGTATATATCCATAAACGAAAGAGGTCCAGAGGTATAAGCTCCTGCACCAGAAACATAAGCATCTTTGGGACGCAAGGTGGAAAATTCATAACCAATACCACAACCCGCCTTTAAAGTCAGACCTGCTTCATGCACTTTATCAAGAATATCGTCCATTGAATCAGCAATTGAGCCTGAGACGGTACAATTAATGGTTGAGGTAGCTGGTTTGTGTTGTTGTGCACCGGCGTTAGAAACAATACGCCCGGCAGGAATAACACCTTGCCGTAATGCCCATAAAAACGATTTATAATGCTGTTCTTGTAATGCTTTTTCCTGCTCTACACTGGCCAGCGCTTTTGCCACCCTTTTATAGGTTTCATCAATAGTTTTATCAATGGCTTCTCCATCTTTAGTTTTAAGACGGTATTTGGTGTCCCAAATATCCAGGGAAGCATTTTGCAAGGGAATGTCGATCATATTATCGGTAACAACTTTAAGCTGGGCAGTCATAGCTGATTTCCTTTTTCATATTAGGAGATAAATACTTGAAAAAGCTATAATTGCTAAAAAAATATAATTGATAACATAGCAATATATAGTGTTTTTTTTAGAATGATAGCACAATATATTGTGTTTAACACCTGTTTTTAACACAATAGCTTGTGTTTGTTTTTTAGCATTTAGATATTTCAATAAGTTAGTAAATATTGTTTAAAAAAGAAATAACAAGAAGAAAATATTAAAGTCTTGGAGCCTGTCCGAGACAAGCATAAATTTAATTTTTTTATGCCAATAAAATTGCTAGCTTTTATAATAGATAAATAGGCTGTATTATTCTTGCTGTACATCAAACAATACATTCCTAACAATTCATATTTGGAGATCACTCATGGGCTTATTTGATTTTGCAAAAAATATCGGCAATAAAATTTTCAATAATGAGGATGAAGCGGCTGAAAAAATTACCTCTCATATTATGGATAACAATCCAGGGATTAATGACTTAATAGTTGCTTATAAAGAAGGTTCTGTCACTTTGTTTGGTGAAACCGATAAGGTAGAAGCGGCACAAAAAGTTGTGCTTATTGCCGGTAATGTAGAAAACGTAAGCGAAGTAATCCCAAAAATTTCAATTACTGAAATTGACAGTGATGTTGTCTCCGCACTAGAACCCAGTAATGTGGAATACTATATTATACAAAGTGGCGATAGTTTATCTAAAATAGCCAAAAAATATTATAAAAATGCTATGGAATATCCTCGAATTTTCGAAGCGAATAAAGAAGTCATAAAAGATCCTGATTTAATTTATCCCGGCCAGAAAATTAGAATTCCACTGGATTAATCTGCAAGCACTGCATCACACTTGTCTTGATGAATAACATAGATGCTGTACTAGTTTTATTTCTGAAAAAATCATGCAAAATAGAGTAAGCCTAGCTCAGTTTATTACTGAGCAACACAGACAATCTACCACGAGTCATGAGGATTTATCTGCGCTATTAAATGATATAGTCACTGCCTGCAAACAAATATCACACCTGGTAAACCAAGGGGACTTAATAGGCACCTGGGGTAATGCAGATTCTGAAAATGTTCAGGGCGAGGTACAAAAAAAACTGGATATCATCAGTAATGATTATATGGTAAATGCCCTGAACTGGACAGGGCATCTGGCGGGCATGGTTTCGGAAGAGGAAGACGAACCAATCAGCATACCTGACTGTTATCCCCGTGGTAATTACCTGGCCTTATTCGATCCACTGGATGGATCCTCGAATATTGATGTTAATTTAACAGTAGGTAGTATTTTCTCTATATTAACTTGCCCCCATGGCATTCAACCCCGCCTTGAAGATTATTTACAAAAAGGCAGTCAGCAAGTTTGTGCCGGTTTTGTGCTTTATGGCCCTTCCACTCAATTGATTTTAACCACTGGGCAAGGTGTTAATGGATTCACTTTGGATCAGGAAATTGGTGAATTTTACCTGACGCACCCGGCCATGAAAATTCCGGACGATACCGAGGAGTTTGCCATTAACATGTCTAATCAGCGCTTCTGGGAACCCCCGATGCAACAATATATTGCTGAATGTATTGCTGGCACAGAAGGAATACGAGGCAAGGATTTTAATATGCGCTGGATTGCATCATTAGTCGCTGAAGTTTATAGAGTGTTAAGCCGTGGCGGGGTTTTTATGTATCCTTATGATTTAAAAGATCCTAACAGAGAAGGCAGGTTAAGACTCATGTATGAAGCAAACCCCATAGGCTTTATTGTAGAACAAGCTGGCGGTCTTTGTTCCACCGGCCGTAAAAGAATTCTGGACATAAATCCAAAAGACATTCATCAACGTGTTCCTGTTATTCTAGGGGCAAAAAATGAAGTCACTCGCCTCAATACTTATCATAAGGAATTTGATTCATGCAAATAGATGTTTTCAATGGTGATGCTGATGGCATCTGTGCCCTGATTCAATTACGCCTGGCTCAGCCTTTAAAATCACAATTAGTAACCGGGGTAAAAAGAGATATTCAGTTATTAAATGAGCTTAAAGTACAACAGGGTGACGAGGTCACTGTGCTCGATATTTCATTCGCTAAAAACAAGGATTCAGTTGAGCATTTACTGGCACAAGGTGCCCGGATTTTTTATGTAGACCACCATCAGCCGGGTGAAATTCCAGAGCATGCTAATCTGAAAACCCTGATTAATACCGATGCCAATACATGCACCAGCTTACTAATAAATGATCATCTGCAAGGAAAATATAGAGCGTGGGCTGTTGTCGCAGCTTTTGGCGATAATTTACTGGAGAGTGCAAAAGATGCAGCCTTTCCATTATCTTTATCTGAAAACCAATGCCAGCAATTACGAACACTCGGTATTTGTATAAATTATAATAGCTATGGCAGCAGTATTGCAGACTTACATTTCGCCCCGGATCTGCTCTATCAGGAATTACACAGCTATACCTCACCTTTTGATTTTATGACAGAAAATGCAGAGGTGTATGAAAAACTATTATCAGGCTATAGTAATGATATGGCTCTGGTATCAAATATTAAAGCTGAATACCAGACAGCTAAAATAGCCGTTTATTTACTGCCAAATAAAATCTGGGCAAGAAGAGTTAACGGGGTATTTGGTAATGAATTGGCTAACAAACATCCGGACTGCGCCCATGCCGTCATTAGTTTTAATAGCAAGAATGGCTATCAAGTAAGCGTCCGAGCACCATTAAACAATAAAAAAGGAGCCGATGAATTATGTGCATCTTTTCCAACAGGCGGTGGCAGAATGGCGGCGGCAGGCATTAACCATTTGCCTATTGATGAACTTCCCCGTTTTATTTCAGCTTTTGAACAAAAATATTGTTAAGCTATACTTCGCGCGGTCACGAAATAACATATAAAATGGTTTTATGCAGTAGTAAAACTGGATTATCTGAACTCAGGGGTTATATTTATTGGCGTAGTAATGCAGAAAAATAATTTGCTGATACCGGTTTACTAAAGTAATACCCTTGTAAATCTACTATCTTCAGCCACTGGGCATTGAGTTTCCGTCGTTTTTTGTTGCTCCCTTTGATTAGGTGCATGGGTAATTACGAATTATGTTTTAAATCAATTATTTAGTTTAAAATCAGACCGGATTTAGCCGAAGAATTCATCTTGTATTTCTATTCCCTCTTTGTTTTTCAAATACTTGCATCTTATAAATGGAAACTAATTAGATTAACACTATTTTTCTAACAAAGCTGATCATTTTAGTATAATCACTGCTTTTACTTCAATTGCATCATCATGCCCAGTAACCAATTTTCTTCACTATCTATCTCTAAAGCACAAATCGCTAACCTTGAGTCATTAGGCTATAAGAAAATGACCGCTATTCAGGCACAAGGTTTACCCTATGTTCTACAAGGTAAAGACCTTATCGCAAAAGCAAAAACAGGGAGTGGAAAAACAACAGCCTTTGGTATTGGTTTATTAGAAAAAATCAACCCTCGTTTTTTTGGTGCTCAAGCACTTGTTTTATGTCCAACCAGAGAATTGGCCGATCAAGTAGGCAAAGAATTGCGTAAGTTAGCCCGAAATACGCCTAATATAAAATTAGTATTACTGTGTGGGGGAAAGCCCTTTGCTTTTCAAAAAGCCTCGCTTGAACATGGGGCGCATATCATTGTCGGAACACCTGGTCGTATTCAAGATCATTTAAATAGAGGAACTTTAATACTTGATGGATTAACAACTGTAGTTTTAGATGAAGCCGATAGAATGTTGGATATGGGTTTTTCTGATGTAATTAATGAGATTATTGAACACACCCCAAAAACACGACAAACCTTACTTTTTTCAGCTACTTACCCTGATGCCATAAATACTATGTGTCATTCTATATTGATTGACCCAGTAAGCATTAATGTTGAACCAGAAGAACAGCCCAATGTTATTGAACAAATTTTTTATCAAGTAAATTCGGAAAAACGTAATCAAGTGTTGCTTGCCCTGTTTCAGCATTATCAGCCAAAAACTACCGTGGTATTTTGTCATACAAAAAAACAATGTAATGAAGTTGCAAATCTATTGAACCAACATCAAATAGATGCCTTAGCGATTCATGGTGATTTAGAACAACGTGATCGAGATGAGGTTTTTGTGCGTTTTGCTAATCATAGTTGTTCAGTGCTGGTTGCTACCGATGTTGCTGCACGAGGATTAGATATCAAAGCATTAACAGCAGTGATCAATTTTGAATTACCAAGAGACCCTGAAATATATATTCATCGTATAGGTCGCACAGGACGTGCTGGTGAAAAAGGAATTGCATTAAGTCTTTTTACACAAGCAGAACAACTAAGAATTAAAGCCATTGAAAACTACCAAAATACACCTTGCCAATGCAAGAGTTCAAGCTCACTTTCAAACTTTCCTAACTACACTCTGAAAGCCCCAATGATTACAATTCAGCTTAATATTGGTCGAAAAAACAAAATTCGGCCAGGTGATCTATTGGGTGCATTAACTGGGGATGCCGGTTTAGCAGGCTCACAAATTGGTAAAATAGATATTTTCGATGTGGTAAGTTTTATCGCTATTGAAAGAAAAGCTGCGAGACAAACACTTAAATATTTTACTGAAGGAAAAGTAAAAGGTCGTAAAGTACGCGCACGAAGTATTAGTTAGATAAATTTTCGAGAAACACAAATCAGAGAAATAGTGAAAGTTAAGGAGACTTATAAAGTGTCCTTTTTGTCAAAACCAGTTTTCCACTAAGGAACAAGAATTTAATAATATACGAAAGTTTGACGCAGGATTTTGGTTTCACAG
>CAZNGU010000045.1:2420-8975 GCA_964572325.1 uncultured Methylomarinum sp. | reverse complement strand
GAAACCAAAATCCTGCGTCAAACTTTCGTATATTATTAAATTCTCGTTCCTAAGCCACTTCTCAAATCCTTTTATCCATCAACATAATATTGATGGAGTACTAGATTAAATAAATGAAAAACTCTCAGGAAAATTATTGCTTATTTATCATTGAAATAGAGATTCTGCTATAAGGGATTACAGAACGCTTACCCAACGCTTATTTGCGAATACCAATTTCATAGTGATTGGTATTTGGTCTGCAGACAAAAGCTATAATTGTAAAAACAGGCAACTGCCTTATAACTATATAATTCAATACAACGCATTCTTATGGCTAAATAGTCAATTGAGGACAACAGCCTCACAAGGCTAAACCGTTCCAACCATAAGCTATTGATTTATAATGATAGCGCCATAAAATAGCTACTTTATGGATCAACACCTTGGCATTAGAACGGTTTCGCCGTGAACAACCTCAAGACCTTGTTGAAATATAGCCTTATCCCTCACTATTCAGCATAATTTTCTAAGCATATAGACTGCTAATTTTTCAAGATTACGAAACAGGAGCTATTTTCTTCCATAAATGATTTATGCATCCCGAGAGAAACCAATAGTCTATATCTTAGGCAACTCGCAATTAATAACCCACCCGCCTTACTTGTCTTTTTATCCGTCTTCTGCGTTGCAACTCCGGTCACATAGCTTGCTATGCTCTCTTCGTTGCGCCTTGAAGGCGAATAAAAATCCTGCGCATCCTGGTAGCTTATTTATTGCGCGTTACCTTAGCTAGCATAAAGTGCCTGGAACTTTATTCTTTATCTATAATAACTTTACCATCAACCACAAACTTAGAAATACCCCCCAAACTCACCTGTAAGGTACAAGTTGCCAATTTATAACTATCGTCTGTTCCACCTTTCCATTCCAACGTTAAATAGGTTGCTCTATCTGAGTCGGTTCTTGATACCAAAGTGGTAGGTGCTTTACCTGTGTGCTTCCTAATAAGTGCTGGGCATTTTTGACCTGCCATACTTTGCATTGCAGCAACTGCTCTTATCATTGCTGCTGCTTCTTTCTGTTCTTCAGTCTGTGTTTTATTGCTACCAACCATAATAAAACCAACGGCAATTAGACCCGCAATTGCAATCATTAATTTTTGTGTATCACTCATATTTCTCTCCTATTATATATTTTCTTCTAATACCTGATTTGACAGTCTATCAAAAAAACAAAGTGACTGCATACCTATCAACTTTGATAAAACCAAAAATCTTGCATTCTATTTTCCTTCTTCCTTTGGAGAAGGAAAGGGCGCAATTTTTTGGAATGATTAATAAAACCAAAAAAATAATTCTATCCTTTAATTTTTTTAAAATTCAATACCCTGCTCAGCCTTAATTCCTTCCTCATAAGCGTGTTTTAACTTATTCATTTCTGTTACTGTATTAGCCACATCAATGACTTCTGCAGATGCATTACGACCTGTCAAAACCAAATGCATCCAGGCCGGTTTTTGCTGACTAATAAAATCAGCTATTTCCTGGCCTGAAATCCACTGATAACCACAGCAATAGTTGATTTCATCCAACAACACCAAGTCATATTTTTCTGACAATATCTTTTGTTTGCTAAATTCCCATATTTCTCGACTGGTTTTAATATCTTGCTCTGGATTTTTAGTATCCCAGGTAAAACCATCACCCAGGGTATGCCATTCAATATTATCAAAACGCTCAGCAGCTTTCTGCTCCCCTGTCTGCCACTGCCCTTTAATATATTGAATAACACAAACATTCATTCCCCAGCCTGCTGCCCTGAATACCATACCTAAAGCGCTCGATGATTTCCCTTTACCTTCCCCTGTATGTACCAGAACAACTCCTTGCCGACGCTCTCTTGTTTTCATTATGCCCTCATCTCATTTACTTATAAAGTTACAAAAAACAGAATACACACTATACCCACACCATATGTTGTCATGATTTTTATTTTTCGAATTAAAGATAAAGACTTCCAATAAGCCATCTTTTTTCTCTTATGCCTTAACCAGGCGGCTTTTATCCATCTTGATAGCCAACGATATAAGCGTGGCATATTAAAGTACAAGCGAAATAACAAATACGCTGTAATCAAAAGCACAAAATTTACTAGAATTATTTCACTTTCGTAAGGCATCGACTCTAAAAAATATTCCAAGAGTGATTCCAGAGAATACTCAAAAAATTCAATGACTAAATGAACAAATTCTATAAAATAATCTAACAATGTAGACAGCACATCGATTAGAAAATCAAACAAAAAAATAATAATAAAAAGAGCAACAAACTTTTTAGCAATTCTTATGAGCATTTGGCCGTCTGATTCATCCATCTTTTGGTATTTTGTTGGTTTCATAAATCACCAGACTCACTCCGATATCTAGAAGATTCTAATGCCTGTTCTCACTTCGCCTATCAGAAAAACAGGGTGGAATAGCTAATCCATACCAACTTTTGATGTGTAAATAATCACGAATCGGTGTTTTAATCAGTAACAGTAACAGACCAATGGAATACAAACACCAGACCGCCGCCCATTCATTCATATTACTTGTAGTAAAAAAAGCTAGAATAGGCCCCGTTATTAAATGATAAAATACTAATTTCCATGAGCCATATAATAGCGGTAATAAAAATGCTACAAAGACATAAGCATTAGCCATAGCAAAACTGCCATTAGCAGGAATGGACCAAGCTATATGCCAGTCACCCGAAGTGGAGCAAATTTGTTTGCCACAAAACGGCATATTAAATTTTAAATCGGGTGCCACAAGTAATGCATAAACCTTATCGTAGCAATATGTAGCCCATTCAAAAGGATAAATTCGCATCATAAAAATCACAGCGGCAACAAAACACAAAGTATAAACAACACTACTAATTCTTCGCCTGAGTTTTGCTGGGATAAAATACATAGCCACTGCATTCACAAAAAACGGCTGAAAGGCTATATGCATATAGCCTAAAAAAGTAGCAACCTGATTGCGCGGATTTAAACATTCATCAATTACTGTATATGTGTAGGCTTGTAATAATTCCATGAGGGAAAAGTAGGCTAGTGCACTACACAGTACTCGTGATTCCCCTTTTTTATAAAAATACGCGGTACTGGCAAAACCAGTGACAGCCAGGACAGCAGATGCTTCTCCACTCCAGCACATAAGAACTCTCTGAAAAATAAATTAAGCTATCAATTATAACGCAGGATATTGTTTTACCTGAGCTATTTAACTATCTATTTAATGACCCAATTAAACCCCCAACAACAAGCTGCTGTCAAAATCATAGATCATCCTTTATTGGTCTTAGCCGGTGCTGGCAGTGGTAAAACTCGCGTGATTACCGAAAAAATTGCCTATCTTGTCAAACAAGGAATAGCTGCCCGTCACATTGCTGCATTAACTTTTACCAATAAAGCGGCAAGAGAAATGAAAGACAGAGTCACAAAATTGCTGGATTCTTCACAAAGCAGAGGTTTGCGTGTTTCTACTTTTCATTCTTTAGGCCTGGATATACTTCGAAAAGAATCTAAATTGCTCAATTATAAACCAGGTCTTACCCTATTTGATGATCAAGATAAACTAACTTTATTACGCAATTTAATTGCCCATAGTTCTATTAACTACGACCCTGATGCAGTAGAAATTTATAATAGACAAATTGGGGGATGGAAAAATGCTTTTATAACCCCTGAACGAGCCATTAATACAGTGAGCTCTGAAGACCAAAACATTGCCCTGCTATACAAAGATTTTAACCGTCACTTAAAAGCCTATAATGCAGTTGATTTTGATGATTTGATTTTAATCCCGGTATTACTTTTTCAACAAAACCCAGCTATTTTAGAAAAATGGCAAAATAAAATTCGTTACCTATTGGTTGATGAATATCAAGATACCAATATCACCCAATACCAGCTGATTAGGCTTTTAGCAGGGAATTTAGGTCGCTTTACCGTGGTAGGTGATGATGACCAGTCCATCTATGCCTGGCGTGGTGCTCAGCCTGAAAACCTGGCGCAATTAGAAAAAGATTATAGCCGTCTTAAAGTCATTAAACTTGAACAAAATTATCGTTCTGCAGGACGTATCCTAAAAGTCGCTAATCAGTTAATAGCCAATAATCCCCATGTTTTCGAAAAAAAACTATGGAGCAAGCTGGGGTTTGGCGACCCATTAAAAGTCATTAGCCATAAAAATGATCGGGCTGAAGCGGCTCAAATTGTGGCAGAAATTATTCATCATAAATTCAGACGTGGCGGTAATTATTCTGACTATGCCATATTATATAGAGGTAATCATCAGTCTCGTTTATTTGAAGGAAGTTTACGAGAAAATAATATCCCTTATTTTATTAGTGGCAGTACTTCTTTTTTTGCTTACTCTGAAATTAAAGATATCCTGGCTTATCTGCGTTTATTTGTTAATCAAGACGATGATGCCGCATTTCTTAGGATTATAAATACTCCCCGACGTGAAATTGGTCCGACTACCGTAGAAAAATTGGCAGCTTATGCCAATAAGCGGCAAATCAGTTTGCTGGCCGCCTGTTTTGAATTAGGTTTAAGCCAGGCATTGCCTGAAAAAACCATTCATCGCCTAAAGCGATTTGCTGAGTGGGTAATAGATACTGCCGATAAGATTGATAGAGGTGATACCTTTGCTGTTATCGAGCATTTTATTGAGCAAATTAATTATCAAAGCTGGCTGGATGAAAATAGTAAAACACCTGCTGCTAGCGAACGAAAACTAAAAAATGTTTATGACTTAATTAGCTGGTTAAAACGAATTGCCGATAACCAGGATAATGAAGAAAAAACCCTTGCTGAAATAATATCCCAAATCATGTTGATGGATATTCTGCAAAGAAACAGTGAAGAAGAATCCGGTGACCAGGTTAGCTTAATGACTTTACATGCGGCAAAAGGCCTGGAATTTCCCCATGTTTTTTTAATTGGTATGGAAGAAAATATACTGCCCCATCAAAGCAGCATTGAAGCCGATAATATAGAGGAAGAAAGAAGGCTGGCTTATGTGGGGATTACGCGTGCCCAAAAAAGTTGTACCCTGAGTTATTGCACACATAGAAAACGCTATGGTGAAATTGCTGAGTGTGAGCCCAGTCGTTTTTTAAATGAATTACCAGAAGAAGATCTGGAATGGTCGAATAAAAAACAATTAACGCCTGAAGTCATTAAAGAACGTGGTAAGGCAAATCTGGCTAATTTAAAAACAATGTTAAGTTAACGAGCAATGAATAAAGAGAAACGGCTGATCATATTTGACCGATTAGCTGAAGCCATTCCAAACCCTGAGACCGAATTACAATATAGTTCACCTTTTGAATTACTGATAGCCGTTGTTTTATCGGCTCAGGCTACAGATAAAGGCGTCAACAAAGCAACAGCCAAACTTTTTCCAAAAGCAAATACACCCCAGGCAATATTAGATTTAGGTATAGATAGACTTAAAGAATATATAAAAACCATTGGCCTGTTCAACACCAAAGGCGCCAATATTATCAAACTATGTCAACGTCTAATAGAGAAACATAATGGCAAAGTCCCTAAAAATAGAGAACAACTGGAAGCCCTGGCAGGTGTTGGTCGAAAAACAGCAAATGTGATATTAAATACGGCATTTGGTCAGCCCACTATTGCTGTGGATACTCATATTTTTAGAGTATCCAACCGAACGGGACTGGCTAAAGGAAAAAACGTACTGGAAGTAGAAACCAAATTAGATAAATGGGTGCCCAAACAACATAAATTAAATGCCCATCACTTATTAATTTTACAGGGTCGCTATACCTGTATTTCCAGAAAACCCAGATGCCATAGTTGTGTTATTGAAGATCTCTGCGAATTTAAACATAAAATAACAGAATAATTTCTATCAATAATTCATGAATTTACAGCCACTATTAAATTTTTTGTATTCATGGAACTCTAGTCGCTATAATAAGGTCGGAAAACAGTAATATTTTTGTGGCTACTATCAGTGTTTCTCCAAAAGATTCTGCTTGATATGCCAGCTAAACACGGAATAATTATCCATATTATTCAAAAATACTTTATTCATAATGCGAGGAAGAAAAATGAGAAAAATCAAAAAAACACCTTTAGCCGCAGCCATAGGAACTGCTGTAGTTTCTGCTTTCACTGCAACAGCTGCTTATGCAGAAGCCAACCCATTTGGTATGACCGAGTTATCAGATGGTTATATGCAAGTAGCAGAAGCTTCTAAAGGATATACAGTAATACCCTCAACAAAAACTGCTAAAGAAGCGTCATGTGGTGAAGGTAAATGTGGCAGCATGATGGATGGCGACAAAATGAAAAAGGACATGGAAGGTAAATGTGGCGACATGATGAAAGGGAAAGAAGGTAAATGTGGAGCAGCAAAAAAAGCAGCTGAAGGAAAATGCGCCAGCATGATGGATGGCGATAAAATGAAAAAAGGCATGGAAGGTTCTTGCGGCGACATGATGAAAGGAAAAGAAGGTGCTTGTGGAATGAAAAAAGCTGCTGAAG
>CAZNGU010000045.1:0-2320 GCA_964572325.1 uncultured Methylomarinum sp. | reverse complement strand
GGCGACATGATGAAAGGAAAAGAAGGTGCTTGTGGAATGAAAAAAGCTGCTGAAGCAAAATGTGGTGAAGGTAAATGCGGCAGTATGATGGATGGCGGCAACATGAAAAAAGGCATGGAAGGCTCCTGTGGCGACATGATGAAAGGAAAAGAAGGTGCTTGTGGAATGAAAAAAGCTGCTGAAGGGAAATGCGGTGAAGGAAAATGTGGCGAAGGTAAATGCGCTGCAAATAAAAAATAAGTAATAAAGCCTACATCCCCATATTTAATCTATGGGGATGTAGCATCCAAATAATTTATGTATCAATTTTTATTTTGAAGCTTAAATAAAGGTATCCAATGGACAGAGTAACAAATTTGCTTAAACATGCGGGTCTTGGCTTACGGCGTTCTTTTCTAAAAGAAATCTCCGGAACCCCTGCTAAAAATGTCAGTTTTTATGAAGTAGCTCCAGAAAACTGGATCACCATTGGTGGGAAACTAGGGAAACAGTTTAGGTCAATGACCGAACGTTTTGATTTTGTTTGCCATGGGCTTTCTTTATCTATTGGCTCAAGCGACCCCTTGGACGAAGAATTTGTGCATGATGTGAAAAATTTCATGCGGGAACACCAAATTAAGTTTTACAGTGAACATTTGAGTTATTGTAGTCATGAAGGACATCTATATGATTTGATGCCCATTCCCTTTACAGAAGAAGCAGTAAAGCATGTAGTCCAAAGAATCCAACGTGTTCAAGATATTCTGGAACAAAAAATAGCCATTGAAAATGTATCCTATTATGCTGCACCAGGTCAGGAAATGTCTGAAATTGATTTTTTTAATGCAGTGGTTGAACAGGCTGACTGTGATATATTAATTGATATCAATAATATCTACGTCAACAGTATTAATCATGGTTATGATGCAGAAGACTTTTTACGTGCCATACCGGCAAACCGTATTGCTTATGCACATATTGCTGGGCACTATGTAGAAGCTGATGATTTTCTGATAGATACTCATGGTGCCGATGTCATTGATCCGGTCTGGAAATTATTAGCTAAAGCTTATGAACTATACGGTGTTTTTCCCACCTTGTTAGAACGAGATTTTAATATACCGGCATTGGATGTCTTATTAGCAGAAGTTGACACCATACGAAGCATTCAATTGGCCTGGAATAATCAACATCAACAACAATCAGCATGATCACTGTTGATTTTAAAGCCAAGCAATCCGAGTTCGCAGCCTATATAAGAGATCCTTTTAATAATCCAAGACCAGACGATGTTAAAAGAGAACGTATAGAGGCCTATAGAGAATTATTTTTTAATAATGTCGACAGCTTTTTATGCAGTAACTTTCCTATTTTAAAAAGTATACTGAATGATGAACAGTGGTATGAACTTTCTCAGGATTTCTTTAAGAATCACCACTGTACTACACCCTATTTTTCAGAAATTGCTGAAGAATTTTTAGATTTTTTACAGAATGAACGTAAAAATATCGCAGACTATCCTTTCCTACTTGAATTCGCCCATTATGAATGGGTAGAAATGGCATTATCCATCTCAAAAGAGCTTGTTTTAACTAATAGTGAAAAACAATTAGCCACACTATCTGAAAACACTATTTCTTTATCGGCTCTGGCCTGGCCGTTGGTTTATCAATTTCCTGTACAACAAATTTCACCTGATTTCTTACCTGAACTTGCGCCGGATGAACCCACCTATTTACTGGTCTATCGAAATAGCCTAGATGAAGTTAATTTCATTCAAATTTCCCCTATCACATTCAGGCTATTACAAATACTACAGGAAAATGAGGCGATAAGTTGCCAAGACTGTTTACAACAAATAGCAGAAGAATCAGCGCATCCTGAACCTGAGACAATAATGAATGCGGGAATGAAAACCATTAAGGAATTAGCACAAAAGAATATTATTACTGTACGCTAGTGTAGCACTAGTACTCCATCATAGTTGTATTGACGGATATAGGGAGTTGAGAAGTGGTTAGCTGCAAGGCACGCGAGCGCAGAACTAGCAGACTAATTTATGCGAGTGCAACGCCGCAGATGACTACTTATCGAGTTTTTATATTCGTCAATATAATTGTGATGGAGTACTAGTTAAAGTTTTAGCAGTATCTAAGAAAATATGCTACTTGTGTTGTATTGACGAAATACACCTTACTTTCCAATACAGAAAGTAGTAATACCTAATAATTCAACAATATAAAATACATATATTGTAAATCAGGTGTAAAAATAATTATTTCTTACTAAATTCAGAACTCCTGATCTCAGAGATTAAAGTCTGACACCATAAATTTCAATG
>CAZNGU010000044.1:0-8989 GCA_964572325.1 uncultured Methylomarinum sp. | reverse complement strand
GGGGACAAACTGAAAGTTTTTCTTCGGTGGGTAAAACGCCAGATTCAAAAATAATTGTGTTTACCGTTAGATTGCCTGACGATGTGTTTATCGATCTGGAAAAGCGAGAGGCTGGAGATAGATAAAAACTACACAAGTTTTCAGTAGGTTTAAACGGATCAAAAATTATATTAACAAATTAACTATTTAGACTTTAAAAAAGTGGGGATTAAAATGCGTGGATTCAAAATAATATCAGTATTTATTTTGTGTATAACTATTCTATTGGGGTGTTCAAATAATAGACCGAGTTTTGGGCAACAAGGAAATATTGGGATAGTAAGTAGTCAAGATAGAACGCATCTTCGAACCACGCTAACATTAGCAGATTTCAAAGGACTTGCTGAAAATGTCACAAACAAAATGCTGAAGTCCACAGTCGTGAGAGGTTGGGGTAGTAAGCGTCCAAAAGTGACATTAGGTGATATAGAAAACAATACTTATAGTGAGAATCTTAGGATGGAAGACATGTATGATCAACTTCAGGAGGTTATTCTAAATACTGGTCTGGTTAGGTTTGTTCATAAGTCACAGAATTTTGATTATGTTATTACCACCAAAATGTCAGAAAACAGGCAAAGTAATGGAAATGGACAAAAATTAGTTTCTTACATTTTGCAATTTAAAATGTATACCATTGATGGTGAATTAGTAGGCCAATGGTCTGATGACTTAAGCTTGGCGAAAGCGGCCAGGCCACTTTTCTAGTTTGAATAGGGAGCAATAATATGAAGAATTTCTTTAGGCTATGTTTTTTGTTATTAATCACTATTATTACTGTTTCATGTGGTGATAAAAATAACGCCTTGGAACAAACCCCCGGGGGTAGCATTGCTATTGGTAAGTTTCGCTTAACAGGAAGTGCACAATCTGGCCCCTACGCATTAAAATTGTTTAAAATTGATAGATATATTGCCGATGAATTTGCAGAAATATCGGCCTGGACTATTGTTGAGTCAGAAAGAAAAAAAGAAGTATTACAAGAAGCCAGGGAAATTAAAACGAATCAACCTTCACGTTCCAGTCAGTTAATAGAGCAAGGCTTGGATAAACTGGAAAATTATGTCTTTGGTGAAAAAGTAACAACTAAGAGTACTGTACCTAAAGAAATTATTAATTATTACGCAGCAGCAGATTACTTGCTGGTTGGTCAAATGGATGGCTTTGATTTTGATATTGATAGACAAACGAATCTAGTCCAGGCGCAAGGAGGGCAGGAAGTTGCTGCAACTCTTAATTCAAGGTCTTATATTGTTCAAAGTACTATTTCATTACGTTTAATTAAAGTAGATGGTGGTGAGGTTGTGCTGGCTAAACGAATATTTTTCCGCGACAAAATCACCTCATCTGCAAGCATGGAAACTCAGGTTAACGAAGCATTGAAAAGCATGGCTTCACGACTGGTTTCAGAAACCTTATTGTCATTGGCTGGAGATATACAAGTAGCGGCTATCAATATGGATGGAACATTATTATTGAACCGGGGTAGACAAAGTGGTTTGAAGCCAGGTATGACCTTAGATTTGAAGCGACAGGGTGAGATAGTGAAAGACCCTGTGACAGGGGAAGACCTGACTAGAACGAGTCATAAAATAGGAGTTGTTGTCATACAATCAACTACTGACAATACGGCAACAGCAAAATATACAGGGAATGATACCACTATGGTGAAGGATTTAGCTGTTTTTGATAATACTGAATTTAAGAAACAGGACAAAGGTTTTCAGCCCATACATATGGCTATTGGTACCGTAACCTTTACCGATAATAGTCCCTTTGCGCCACAACATGGGCAAAGAGAGTCCTTGATTCAAGAAATTGAACAAGGTTTGGCGCAAAATTTGAATGGTAAGCTGGGTATTAAAATTGTAGATCAGCATAGTCAGCATATTAAAGACATGCTAGCTCAGCAAATGTTAAGTGATTTGAATCAAGGACGCGAGCCTGGTTTACCTTTAGGCACATTGAGGGGGGTGGATTACCTGGTGTTTATGTCAATCGTCCGAAGTGAGGCATTTGCACCTAAAAAGCAAAAGGTTTATTTGGAAGTGTTAGGAGAGTCTGTTGATCAAATTAAACAGGGGAAAGGGTATATGAAAGCCTTTGTATTCTTGCAGGATGTCAATACTGCAGAAACAGCGGCCAGGACTGAAGTTAAATTTCACAAAGTGTTTAAAAAAGAAATAACACCTTCACAAGCCTGGTCTGAATTAATTGAAGGTTTGTTGGTATCTGTTAATAGAAGTATTTTCACCCAACTTAGACCATTGCAAGTACTATCAAATACCAATAGTAATAGTATTCTGTTAAATCATGGCAAAGATGTGCTTGCACAAGGAGATGAATTAATTGTTTATGGACAAGGTGAAACAGTGCTTGATCCATACACAGGGCAACGAATTAGCAATGTTGGTTCGGTAGAAATGGGGCGGATGAAAGTTACCGGGTATCAAGCGAATGGTTATGCAATGGCAGCTCTGATGTCAGGTGATATCCCCGCAGTGGGTTCTGCTGTGACCGTAGCACTGAAAGATCTGTGCAAGGATTCTCCTGATTGTGATATCAATACGGAAGCAGCAGATATTCAGTCAACTAAACCAAAAAAGCAGAAAGTACACCAATATAATTGGTAGTTCATGGCTGATGTAAAGTAGACGGGGGAAATAATATGGATCGTAGGCAATTTCTTACATTAACGGCGGGCTTACTATCTGTCTCTGCTAACTCTTTAGAGGCAGCCTTGTCTTTGGATGAAGTTCAATCAGGTATGCAGCGAACTAGAGATGGACATGTAATTGATCCTGGAACAGATTTTCTAAAAAGAGAAAAAGCCATGGTTGAGAGCTTTTCTTATCATTTTTTTGGACAAGGTCTTCCTGTTTTTGGAAAACGGGTATTTCCATTTCCTGATAGTACTGTTCACCAAGCTATGCAATCTATTTATTTGCCGATATCTCGCTCGTCAACTCGCAAAAACTTAACTTGGAAAGTCTATGTGGTTGATGATGATATTCTCAATGCTTATACACCTGGCGGTGGTTTAACCTTTGTAAATTCCGGTTTAATCAAAGCATGTAAAACAGAAGCTGAGTTAGCCTCTGTTCTCGCGCATGAAGTTGGGCATATTGAAAATAAACATGCGATAAGGCGATTATTGTCCGATGAAGTTTTAAATCAATTTGGATTATCTAATAAGCAAGAAATAATAGATTTAGCCCTTAAACACACAATAAAAGGAGGCCAAATTTCAACCCCTTTGATGATGAAAATATCCCTGGAAATATTTTATAAAAACTTTAAAAAGATGTGGGAGCATCAAGCAGATGCGTTTATTTTAAAAGCATTTGTTGAATGTGGATATGATTTACGTTTAGCAAGCAAATTTTTTAAAACATTAGCAAAAAGGAATCGTCCATTACCCTATGGAACTTGCTTATATACTTCACACCCTGAAACACTTGAACGGGTAGCAAGAGTTGATGCGATAGCAAATTCTATGTCCTCAAATGGTCAATTAAAAGGCGACTCTAATGAATTCCGTTTTTTAAAGGAAAGAATAGGGTGAGAATTAAAAAAAATGATAATAAGGTAATCAATTTTCAATTTAAGATTCCATTCTGCCTGATTTTGTTTACTGTATTATTTTTCACCAGCGCAATGTCTGCGGAACGTATTGCTTTAGTTATTGGTAATGCTGCATATGAACATACTCTCCCATTGGATAATTCGGTTCACGATGCAGTAGATATTGCTGCTACATTGGAATCGATGGATTTTGTAGTTATATTAGAAACAGACATTGACAAAGGCAAGATAGTTGATGCGATGCGAGAATTTGAAAGTTTGTTGCAAGCATCGGGTGAAGATACGGTAGGTTTGTTTTTTTATTCAGGACATGCAGGAGAAATTAACGGTATTAATTACCTTTATCCAGTTGATATAGAATTTAAAAAGAAAAATGAAGGAACATATGACGGTGTTCCTGTACAAATGTTGCTGAGTAAAATGCAGGAAGCAAAGAATAAAATGAATATTATTATTCTGGATGCCTGTAGGGATAATCCCTATGGAGAGAAGAGTCGGTCAGTCAGTCAATCGACTAATAAATTAGCTGATATGCAAGTGCCTGTAGGCTCTATCGTTGCTTATTCAACAGCATCTGGAAAACTGGCGGCTGATGGTGATGGTGATGGGGGTAATAATGGTCTGTATACCCAGGAGCTTTTACGTTTTATCCAGCAACCTGGATTAAAAATTGAGGATATTTTTAAAAGAGTGCGTAAATCAGTTAGGGAAAAGTCTGATAATCGGCAAGTTGCCTGGGAACAATCTTCTTTAGAAGGGGATTTTTATTTTATACCGCCGATTGAACAGACTGAGTTAGTTCAAGAAAGTATCTCTGAAAATTCAGTTGATTCAAGTGTCAGCATTCATAGTAATATTCAGGGTGCGCAAATTTTTATTAATGGTAAACAAGTGGGTAAGAGTCCCTTGACTTTAGATGATTTGGACGAAGGTACGATACTGGTTCAATTACAGAAGAACGGTTTTTTGCCAGTAGAAAAGAAAGTATTGATACGAAAGTCACGAGGCATTGATTTGAATTTTTTAATGAAACAAATCCCGATGGCACATTTATCCGTTAAAAGTTTTCCGGCGCAAGCTGAATGGTATCTGGATGGTGTTTTAATAGGAGAAACACCGGATAAAATAGATAGAATCAAACCAGGTAAACATCAAGTTAAACTCCTTAAGTCAGGATATCAGCCTTGGCAAAAAGAAGTAAATTTGAGTGTTGGATCTATAAAAAAAATGAATGTTACTCTTGAAGCACTTGAGTCTACTACTAAGAATCAGCATGTAGCTAAGACCGAATCTATTAAGATCTCTAAAGCAACAACTATCAATCAAGGCATAGAAATTCAAGATAAAGACTTTGCCCCTGAAATGGTGGTCATTTCAAGAGGACAATATATGATGGGCGATGCTAGCGGAATTGGAAAGGAAGATGAACTTCCTGTACATAATATCAATATTAATCAGCAATTTGCAATAGGAAAATATGAAGTGACTTTTGAACAATATGACTATTTTTCTAAAGAGTCTGGGCGTAAAAAAGCGGATGATTTTGGTTTTGGCCGAGGTAAATATCCTGTGATTAGCGTTTCTTGGGAGGATGCCATTGCCTATACAAAATGGTTAACCGAGCAAACCGGACACAAATACCGTTTGCCTTCAGAAGCAGAGTGGGAGTATGTTGCGCGTGCAGGTAAGAACACGCCTCGTTATTGGACAGAAAAAACCGCTGAGCTAGAACTCGATGTTTTGGCTTGTCAGAATGCAAACATTGCTGATTTAAGTTTAAAAGCAAAAAAACCGTATCAACAGGCGCACCAATGTGATGATCATTATCCTAATACAGCTCCAGTGGGATCATTTAAGCCGAATACTTTTGGGCTTTATGATTTACTGGGTAATGTAGCTGAATGGACAGGCTCATTTTATACTACACCTTATAAAGGACAAGAATTGCGTAATGATGAAGGTGATGTTTGGGGGAAACGAAGTATTCGAGGTGGATCGTGGTCTAGTAAACCTTCTGATGTTACAGTCGCGGCTAGGTCTTTTCAGGCTGGAGCAGCAACAGCACTCAATTTAGGCTTTCGAGTAGTGCGAGAATTGGATGACAATAATAAAATTTCATTAAAATAATAGACCGCTGTTGAAAGGTTTAGTAAATCAGCGTTATTAATTAAAAAAAGTTACCATTCCCAAAGTTTCTTATTGGGACTTTCATAACACAAAGATATAGATTCCTATACGGTAACTCGCAATAAATAACCTACCCAGATTACGCAGGGTTTTCCTATATCTTACTAATACGACTACTTATATAAATAGTCTTTTACCAATTTCTTTTATACCCTGCAGAAATATTCGCCAACTTTATTAAACTTTAGGAGTATGCTATAGTCTGCTTTATATGAGAATGATTGTTATTAGCATTATTATTTTTTAGTTTTTAAGACTTTATAGGTTGATTATTTCTATGTCAGTTAGTTTAAAAGCACTTATTGTAGGTGATTTAGCCAAGGTTATCGGTTTTAATAAAACGGGTAAGGCTTATCGTAAGCGTTTGTTGGCTATGGGTTTAACGCCAGGTACAGAGTTTCAAGTCACCCGCTATGCACCATTAGGTGATCCTGTAGAAATTAAAATTCGTGGCTTTTCATTAACCTTACGAAAAAATGAAGCAGAAGTGCTATTGGTTGAAAAAATATGATTGAATTTAGTATTGCTGTAGTGGGAAACCCTAATTGCGGCAAGACCACTTTGTTTAACGCCCTAACCGGTTCTCGGCAGCAAGTGGGAAACTGGCCG
The DNA here is from genome assembly GCA_964572325.1 of uncultured Methylomarinum sp. Taxonomy (GTDB): domain Bacteria; phylum Pseudomonadota; class Gammaproteobacteria; order Methylococcales; family Methylomonadaceae; genus QPIN01. The sequence goes on along the minus strand of CAZNGU010000044.1, from coordinate 2,569 downwards.
GGTGTCACTGTTGAAAAAAAGACAGGAGAATACCTTTTTGCCAATAAAAAAATCACCGTAGTTGATCTGCCAGGTACTTATTCTTTAGAGTCTGCTGATGATGAAGTTTCTTTAGACGAAAAGCTGGCAAGAGATTATGTGGCATTGCGGCAGGCGGATTTAATTATCAATATCGTTGATGCGTCTAATCTGGAAAGGAATCTATATTTAACGTCTCAGCTTATAGAAATGCGTGTTCCTATGATATTAGTTCTTAATATGATGGATGAGGTTAAACAACGCGGAATTAAAATTGATATCAACAGTATTTCTAAACAATTGGTATGTCCCGTTGTGCCTGTAGTTGCTTCGACAGGTATGGGGGTTAAACAATTACAGCATGAGATTGACAAGGCTCATGGCTTTGATTGTGTGCCCCAAATTAAAATTGAATACTGTAGCGCTATAGAACAAGCGATTGATGAACTTGTGCCTTTATTGCAAAAACAGGCAGAGAATAAACCCTGTGATTTACGATGGTTAGCTTTGCGCTTATTAGAAGATGATACCTTGGCAAGGGAAATTGCAGGTGAGGGAATACTAGCAAAGGTAAAGGAATTACAAACGGCCATTGAATTAGAATCCGATGAAGAAATTGATATTTTGGCAGCTGATAGCCGTTACGGATTTGTTCATCAATTAACGCAGCAAAGTGTCTGTCGTTTAAATGAAGTATCACGGCACGTCTCGGATAAAATTGACCACATTGTTTTAAACCGGTTTTTGGGTATCCCCATCTTCCTGTTAGTGATGTACGCCATGTTTATGTTTACCATTAACTTTGGCAGTGCATTCGTTGACTTCTTCGATCTTTCTGTGGGAGCTATTGTCGTCGATGGGTTGGCAGAAGTTTTGACCAGTTTAGGCTTTCCTCAGTGGTTAGTAGTATTGATTTCTAATGGTTTAGGTGGTGGTATACAGGTCGTTGCAACCTTTATTCCCATTGTCGGTTTTTTGTTTATTTTTTTATCAGCACTGGAAGATTCGGGCTATATGTCCAGAGCGGCTTTTGTTATGGATCGTTTTATGGTGATGATCGGTTTGCCAGGTAAGGCTTTTGTGCCCATGATTGTTGGCTTTGGCTGCAATGTTCCAGCCATTATGGCGACAAGAACGCTGGATAAACAAAGTGATCGAATATTGACTAATTTGATGAATCCTTTTATGTCCTGCGGTGCACGCTTACCGGTTTATGCTTTGTTTGCGGCGGCCTTTTTTCCTGTGGGAGGACAAAACCTGGTGTTTGGACTCTATTTATTGGGGATTGCTGTTGCAGTATTTACTGGCTTAGTCATGCGCCATACCTTATTTAAGACTGAGGTTACACCCTTTATTATGGAATTACCCACCTATCATATGCCAACATTTAGAGGGGTATATTTTAAAAGCTGGGACAGACTTAAGGCTTTTATATTTAATGCAGGTAAAGTGATTGTGCCCATGGTTCTGGTATTGAATTTTCTTAATTCCTGGGGTATAGATGGTAGTTTTGGACAAGAAAACAGCCAGAAATCTGTTTTGAGTGAAATAGGTCGTTCTTTAACCCCTGCATTTAAACCGATGGGAATTGAGAAAGAAAATTGGCCGGCAACGGTGGGTATTTTTACCGGTGTTTTGGCTAAAGAAGCGGTTGTCGGGACTCTGGATGCCTTGTATAGTCAAATGGCTGCAGGAACAGATAAAAAGGAAGATAAGGCATTCGTATTGTCTGAAGCATTATTAGAAGCTTTTGCCACTATTCCAGCCAATCTTGCAGCTGTTGCTGACAATATTCTTGATCCCCTGGGGCTGAACATTGGTGATGTTTCCTCTGCCGAGATGGCTGCTGCAGAACAAGAGGTTGAGACAGGCACTTTTTCAGCAATGCAAGCTAGTTTTGACGGACAGACTGGAGCCTTTGCCTATTTATTGTTTATATTACTTTATGCACCCTGTGTGGCAGCTACCACTGCAATATATCGGGAAACATCGGCAGGCTGGGCAATTTTTGTGCTGTTCTGGACGACTGGTTTAGCGTATTTTTCTGCCACTATTTTTTATCAAATAGCCACATTCTCACAACATCCTGTTTATTCCATGCAATGGATTTCAGCACTTATTATTGTCTTTATGGGCGTTTTGCTGGGTTTATGGTTTTATGGCAAGTCTTTTCAAATTTCAGGTATAAAACAAGAGAAAAGTAATGATTTTATCTGAGCTAAGAGATTATCTTAAAGAAAAAAAAAGAGTAACATTGCATGAATTAGTGATTCATTTTGATGTGGATGCTGATGCGCTCAGGGGCATGTTGGCAAAATGGATAAAAAAGGGCAAAGTACGTGAATTGCCCGTAGGTGCCGGTTGTGGATCAACATGTTCTAAATGTGATCCTGCATTAACTGAGTTTTATGAGTGGAAGGGAGAAGCAAGCACAAGATTAAAGATCCAAAACAAGAGCTTTGCTTCTTAATAGTGTGTGATTGCTAGTTCCCACGGTCTCCGTGGGAACTCATATAAGGATGCTCTCGACAACTGCTCCTGCGTTGTTCTA
>CAZNGU010000043.1:0-9031 GCA_964572325.1 uncultured Methylomarinum sp. | reverse complement strand
CGAACAAAAATACCGCGCTAGTTGCTCAAGTTATTTCGTACCCATTCCTAAGGCAACTGGAAACAAATAACCTACCCATCTTACTTGCCTTTTTGTCCGTCTTCGGTCTTGTTGTTTCAGTTACATAGCCTGCTATGCGTCCTACACAACAAAATCGAAGACAAACAAAAATTCTTCGCAATATGGGTGGGTTATTTATTTCCAGTTGCCTAAGGGTTTAAGGGCTTTAGAAAAGCATATATTCTTCATGAATTGGCATTAAGAATGCATGGTAATCAGGACTCTGTGGTGGGGTCGCGCTTTAAAAGATTTTGAACTGCAGTTAGTGGTGCCAGATTTTCGTATAGCACCTTATATGTTTGCTCAACAATGGGCATTTCGATCCCATGTTGAATGGAAAGCATATACGTTTCTCGAGCGGCAGAAATACCTTCAATTTCTTGGCCAATATTTTTTACGGCTTCTTCTTTGTTTTGTCCTTGGCCTAATGCCAGGCCAAAACGGCGATTTCTTGATTGATTATCTGTGCAGGTTAAAATTAGATCGCCCAGCACTGCCAGCCCCATAAATGTTTCTACCTGACCGCCCAGTTTGATTCCTAGACGAATAATTTCTTGTAGCCCTCGGGAAATCAAGGCTGCTCTGCTATTTGCTCCAAACCCGAGTCCATCAGCTATTCCCGCCGCAATAGCCAAGACATTTTTAACAGCACCGCCCACTTGAACACCTACCATATCCTGGCTGGTATAGGCTCTAAAACAAGGGTTGTGCAGAATGCCGGCTAGTTGACTCGAAAAAGTGGTACTTAATGACGCAATAGTAATAGCAGTAGGCAGGCCTGCTGCAACTTCATGTGCAAATGTAGGGCCAGATAGTACGGCAGTATGACTTATTTCCGGGAATGATTGATTGACAATCTGGTCTAGCAATAAACCATCGTCCGGGTTAAAACCTTTTGTCGCCCAGGCAATTTGAGTGTTTTTCTGCAAAAATGGCTTTAAATTAACTAAGGTCGCTTTAAAGGCGTGGCTGGGAACAACAATTAATATAACATTGCTAAAGAGTAAGGCTTCTTCCAGCTTGGCTGTTACGATTAAATTATCAGGAAATTTTAAACCAGCCAGATATTGTTTGTTTTCTTTATCTTTAGATAGGCAGCGAATATGTTCGCTATTATGCCCCCAAAGTAAGGTTTGGCAACCATTTCGGGCGGCTTGAATGGCAAGAGCAGTTCCCCATGAGCCAGCGCCAAGAACGCTGATTGAAGCACTCATGATAATTTAGTTAACGGTATTAGAGCCAGGAACTTGCTGCTGAGTATGTTGTAAATGCTGTGCGTATAAGGCATCAAAATTTACTGGGGCAAGTAATAGTTGTGGGAATCCCCCTTTCGCCACTAAATCAGAAACAACTTCCCTGGCGTAAGGAAATAATATATTGGGGCAAAAACTACCGAGCATGGGTGCCTTTTCTTGTTCAGGAAAGCCAGAAATTGAAAAAATTCCTGCCTGGTTCACTTCTACTAAATAAGCAACACTATCATTGCATTTTACGGTAACAGTTACTGATAAAGATACTTCAAACAAAGTTTCTTCAATAGCATTATTTTGGGTGCCTAAATTAAAGTCTACTGTAGGCTCCCATTTTTCGGTAAAAATTTTGGGTGAGCGGGGAGTTTCAAAGGAAATGTCCTTCGTATAGATTTTTTGAATTGCAAATTGCTTTTCTGTTGCTGTGTTTTCGGCCATGATTTATTAGTTATTGCTGGTCGGAAAAATATGTTGGCAGGAGCTTGTTTTAAACAATAATAAGCCAACGGAATAAGGGCTGTATATACAATAAGGAACGAGAATTTAATAATATACAAAAGTTTGACGCAGAATTTTGGTTTCACAGTGGTGTTAGCCAAAAGACCCGTCAGAATTCGGGTATTATTGAATCCTCGTTCCTAAGGGAGTTGGAAAAAATCTTGCCCAATATCAGACAATTATTTCTTTCCAGCTTCCTAAAACTATTTAGTACTGCTAGATTTGAGCGGTAAATTATAGTCTTCCCATGATTGCATGCCACCAGTAATATTAAAAACATGATCAAAACCAGCTTTTACTAGTGCTTTACATGCGGGGTTTGCCCGGTTTCCAGTCTGGCAGGCTACAATAATAGGTTGTTGTTTATATTTTTCCAAAGAATCAATTTGGTCTGAAAATTTTTCGACGGGGATATTAATGGCGTTTTCTATATGGCCTTTAGTAAATTCATGAGGGGCGCGCACATCGACAACAACAGAATCAGCACTATTCATTTTTGTTACTGCCAGTAATGGCGAAAGACCTTCAAATTGGTTGAATGCAGATTCAAGCAAATCCTGGATAAGCAGAAAGCTGATGATGACAAGTGCCAGGCAAAGTAAATAGTGATTGCCGATAAATTCTAAATATTGATCCATTATTAAAGCGTTATTAGTGATATGTTAGTAGACTACTCAGAGTCATATTTTATATTTCTCGAAAAATAGAGTAAGACAGTGTGTTGATTACGTTAGTTAACAGGTGCAAAATACCTCTTTCATCATTCGAATGAGTTGCAGCATACGCTCATCATCAACGTAGTAAAAAACCCTGTTAGCTTCTTTATTACAACCCAGAATATCTTTTTCTCTTAGAATTGACAGGTGTTGAGAAATATTGCTCTGGCTGGTACCCACCTGTTCGACGATATCTTGAACACTTAGGGTGCCGGTACCCAGAACGCAGAGTATTTTTAAACGTAATGGGTGCGACATTGCTTTTAGACATCGCGCAGCACGCTCTATTTCTGCATCGTTATAAGATAAGGCATGACTTTGGATTCCCATATTTAAATTTTTTTTCAAGTTTAAATAATCAACGCTAAAAACGTGAATGATTGAAAGCAGACCATTTTAGCCTATTCATAAGCTAAACAAAATAAAAAACTAGCAAAAGAACCGGAGTATTTGGTATTGTTAAATGTTTTGTATGTTCTGTGTGCTTAATAATCGCCGTTTTTAGGATATAAGTTTTTCTGGTAGCTTAGTTGTGAACTATCAGGAATAGCAAAATATTTCAATGTCTTATAATAACGCGCATTGCGATAAAATGCATGAAAAAGTAGGAAGGTCTTGAATGTAAAGAGTATATTAGTTGAGTTTAATATATTTAAAACTCAGTGTACAGATTATTGATTTATCAAATAGGCTTGGATGGGTCAATCAATAATCTGTACATTCTATAAATTTAATCAGTCTATTAGAATATTCGATAGACCCAATGGAGTATATCTGTAATGTTAAATCGTCCCAAACCCCTGGTATTATTAATTCTTGATGGATTCGGATATAGAGAAGAACAACAAAATAATGCAATAGCTATGGCAAATACGCCATGCTGGGATCAAATGCAAAAAGACTATCCTATGACATTATTGGATTGTGCCGGAGATTCTGTCGGCTTGCCTCAAGAACAAATGGGTAATTCAGAGGTTGGACATTTACATATAGGCAGTGGTCGTTTAATGCGCCAAGAATTATCCAAAGTAAGCCAGGCTATAGAAGACGGTAGTTTTTTTGATAACACTGTTTTATGTGAAGCGGTTGACCAAGCGATTAATAAAGATAAAGCACTACATATAATGGGATTGCTCTCTCCGGGTGGCGTGCATAGTCATGAACAGCAAATATTGGCCATGGTGGAGTTGGCTGTTAAACGGGGTTTAAAAAAAGTTTATATACATGCTTTTCTGGATGGACGGGATGTGCCACCGAAAAGTGCTCTGGATTCAATTAAACTAATGGATGCCAAGTTTGCAGAATTAGCTGCAGGACAAATTATTTCTGTCACTGGACGGTTTTATGCCATGGATCGAGATAACCGCTGGGAACGCGTTCAGCTTGCCCATCAACTCATCGCCAAAGGCGAATCAGAGTATCAAGTTGATTCTGCTGTTAAAGCACTGGAAGCAGCCTATGCGCGGGGCGAAACTGATGAATTTGTATTACCTACGGCTGTTTTGAATAAGGCGGGACAGGTTATTGCGCTGGATCCTGATGACTCTGTAGTCTTCATGAATTTTCGTGCAGACAGAGCGCGAGAGATTTCTCGATCATTAACAGAAGTTGAGTTTTCAGGTTTTGACCGACATTGTGAGCCGCATCACGGATATTTTGCAACATTAACCCAATATCATGAAGCATTCGACTATCCTGTTGCCTATTCTCCGGTAAAGGTAAAAAATGGTATTGGCGAAGTACTGGCAAATGCAGGCTTACATCAATTACGCCTGGCAGAAACTGAAAAATATGCCCACGTTACTTTTTTTCTAAATGGAGGACGAGATGAGCCCTTTAAAAATGAAGAACGTATTTTAGTCCCCTCTCCGCAGGTCAAAACTTACGATATGCAACCCGAAATGAGTGCGGCAGAAGTGACTCGGCATATGCTGGAAGCCATACGAGGTGGAAAGCAAGATGTTATTATCTGTAATTACGCCAATTGCGATATGGTAGGACATACCGGCGTACTTGAAGCTGCTGTGAAAGCAGTAGAAACTATAGATTTATCGTTGCAACAAATTATTAATGCCTTGAAAGAAGTGGGTGGGCAAATGCTGGTAACAGCGGATCATGGAAATATTGAAATGATGCTGGATGAGGGAACAGGGCAACCGTATACTGCCCATACCACTAATTTAGTACCATTAGTGCACGTTGGTGGCAGTAAACCCTTGTCTGATGGCGGAAGCCTATCTGATTTAGCGCCGACAATGTTGGATATTCTAGGGATAAAACAGCCGGAGGAAATGACCGGGCACTCCTTAATTTAGGGACATAGCTAAAACGGGATGAATAATAGACTGGCCGGATATGTGGGTGGCCGCACGAAGTATATTTAATCAAAATGAAGTTTAAAAAAATTTGCTTTATTATTTTTTTAGCCTGTCAATTTTTTTGTGTTAAATCAATAGCGGGTGAGCTTGAAAACAAAACAAAAGAATTGGCAGGCTTGCAATCCATAATCAAGAAAATCAGTGTAAAAATAAATGATTTAAAAGCAAATAAAAATGCATTAATTGCTGAGTTAAAAAAACTGGATATTCAATACGGAAAAAGTACATTCAATTTTAAGAAACTGAAAGCTCAGATAATAACAATTAATAGGGAGCTGAAAAAAAATCAGCACAAAATCAAGGAAAAACAAAATCAGATTAATGCACAAAAACATAGTTTAGAGCGTCAGATAAAAGCAGCCTATGGCATGGGGCGAAATGACCAGTTAAAATTAATGCTTAATCTGCAAAATCCGGCACTTTCAGCACGAATAATGACTTATTATGATTATTTTAATAAGACAAAGCTGGAAAAAATTGCAAAAATTGATGTTGATTTAAAACAATTAAGCGAATTAAAAGAACAGCAACGACATGAAAATGCACTTTTAGAAGAAAAAATAAAGCAAAGCAAGCGTGAGCAATCAGTTTTAATAAAAACAAGGACTGACAGAAAAAAACTTCTAAAAAAAATTGATCAGCATTTTATTGCAAAAAAACAGCAATTAAACCGCTTTAAAGCCGATGAAAAAAGCTTAAAGACATTGCTTTTAAGATTACAAAAAGCAATGGATGATTTTCCCCTGGAAGAAGGTGTTGTCAAAGAATTTGCAAAATTAAAAGGGAAACTCCCTTGGCCCGTAAAAGGGAAAGTAATAAAAAAATTTGGAGCCAGGCGCTCTGATAGTCGATGGGATGGGGTTTTAATCAAGGCCAGGAGTGAAGCAAATATTCGATCTGTAGCTAGAGGACGAGTGGTCTATGCCGATTGGTTGCGAGGATACGGATTGTTAACTATCATTGAGCATGGCAAGGGCTTTATGAGTTTATATGCTTTTAGTCAGAGTTTATATAAATCAGTAGGTGACTGGGTTGAGCCCGGTATGGTTATTGCTTTGGTAGGCCAGAGTGGAGGGCAAGCTCAGGCAGGACTTTACTTTGGCATCAGAAAAAAAGGCAAGCCGGTTAATCCCGAAAAATGGTGTCGCAAAATGCCTTAGATGTAATTGTTTGTTCCTGTTTTCGCGTAGAGTAAGGGAACTAATGCTTGAATTGTTTATCAATCCGATGTTGATAGATTACCGGAATCAAAATTTTTAAATCTGGACAATGTTTAATTAGGAGTATTAAAGCGTATGCTTAAAAAGAAAAAAGCTGTAATTTTAATTTTTGGAATGTTACTAGGTGTTCTTTTGAGCATCGGGGGCAGTGTATTTGCCGAACGAGAAAATGTAAAAAATAACCCGGATAATCAGGTGGAGACTGTCACCTTACCTTATGAAGAACTCAGGATGTTTACTGAAGTATTCGGTAGAATTAAACGAGACTATGTAGAACCTGTTTCGGATAAAAAATTATTGGAAGATGCCATAAAAGGCATGTTGGCAGGACTGGATCCACATTCTGCTTATTTGGATAAGGAACAATACAAAGGTTTAAAAGAAGGAACAACAGGACAATTTGGTGGCTTGGGTATTGAAGTTACCATGGAAAATGGCTTTGTTAAGGTTGTCTCACCTATTGATGATACTCCTGCTAAACGCGCTGGAATGAAATCTGGTGACTTAATAGTCAGATTGGATAAGAAGCCAGTAAAAGGCATGAGTCTGGCAGAGGCAGTCAAGCTTATGCGAGGCAAACCGGGAGATGATATTTTATTGACGGTTATTCGAGAAGGAGCAGATGCGCCACTTAAGATAACAATTACTCGAGCCATTATTAAAGTTAAAAGTGTAAAAAATAAAATTCTTGACAAAGATTTTGGCTATATCAGAATTAGTAGTTTTCAATCAAGAACTGGATCCGGGGTTGTTGAGGCAGTCAATGAACTTATAAAGAAAAATAAGGGCGATTTAAAAGGTGTGGTTCTGGATTTAAGAAACAACCCAGGAGGTGTTTTAAATGCAGCAGTTGAAGTCAGTGATGCTTTTTTAGAGAAGGGTTTGATTGTTTATACCGAAGGAAGGATTAAAAATTCAGAAATGCGTTTTAATGCTGCACCAGGTGATGTAGTAAATGGTGTGCCCATCGTGGTTTTGATTAATGCTGGTTCTGCCTCAGCCTCAGAGATTGTTGCAGGGGCGTTGCAAGATCATAATCGAGCCATAATTATGGGTGAAAAATCTTTTGGTAAAGGCTCGGTACAGACTATTTTACCCACAGGAAGGGATGCTGCCGTTAAGTTAACCACGGCTCGTTATTTCACTCCTTCGGGACGTTCTATACAGGCAGAAGGGATTGAGCCAGATGTGGTCTTGGCCAGAGTAAAATTAGAATCTCTAAAAGCCGCTGTATTTAAACCAGTAAAAGAAGCTGATTTATCGCATCATTTAGAGAATGGTAATAGTAAGGATAAAGAGCAACAAGAAACAAATGATAAAGATGTTAAGAATGATAGCTTAGACTTAAAGGATTATCCTTTACATGAAGCATTGACCTTATTAAAAGGCTTAAGCATACTGAACAAATAAATTTGTTGAATTCTTTGTAACAAAAGTCGGCAATTATAAAGCGTTGCCGGCTTTTTTATTGCGAGTTATCCCCGTATCCATCAACATTATATTGATGGAGTACTAGTTTTGACTCAGTTTATATGAGCATTAACACAGTTTAATTAAAGCAGTGTTTACGCCTTCATTTTTCGAATATATAAAAACCAGCCAATAACACATAAGGCAATAAAAACACCAATGATATTAAAAATATTTCCAGCCACATCAGTTGGTTTATTCACGTCGGGAAAGTCAAATTTTGTTAAAACACCTAAGCCAGCATCGTTAACATCTATTGATAATGATTTTGCCTTAAAAGAACGTAGTTGAACTTCTCCACCATCAAAGGGTTTATAATTTCTTGATTTTCTTTCAGTAAAATTAGGATACAGAGGTATTGAAGAAAATTGCGCAGCAGTACCAATGACTTTTGCAAGTTCCGTTTCTATTTGTTTAGTCGTTTTACCTGCTGTTTTTATTTCAATCGGTGCATTATTATCAATAGTGACTTTTATCCATCCGCCCGCAGTTTTTTGTTCTATGCCAGATGAAAAGCCGTCTACATATTCAACCGCTGCAGAGTAAACAAAATCTATAGCAACATCGACATTGGCTGTGGTAAAGCTTTTTCCGGGAATCGAATATTGCAATGCCTGATTGCTATAATCCCGGGTGGTGATATATGCCAAATCAAAGCCTGTTTTATTGCTCACCAAAACTTCGGCTTTATTTTTGGTGTTTTTGGCGATCGCGCCCCGTTCTTGAGGTGCATCATAATTAATGCTCGAATTGATGGCATTAGCAACTTTTCGTGCATTTTCAATGGCTGATGTATGTTTTTTTGATTTTAGACCTTCTATAAAAGTTAAACCATTCGCTCTATGCACATTGGCGCCATCTTTTCTCCATGTCACCATATATGAAAAAGCAGACTCACCTTCTCTTTTAGAGACCCCGGTTTGTAAGCGCAGCTGGTTTTGACTCGCAGGTAAAGCAAATGCGTTGCCAGACAAAATTATTGTTGAAAAAAAAAGAACAACTAAAGGGTGTATATTTTTATTTATCATCGGCTATTATTAACATCTGTTATATTAAGAAAGTGAAAAAAATCTGTTCGAATATAACATATTTACAAATTGTAATTTGAATGTCTTGTACTTCATCAATACAGCTGCGATGAAATGCTAGGACTGCCTATTACCCATAAATTCTCGCACACAAAGCCATCTATAGACAACGGCCTCTTAAGCCCTTCTACCCCTGATGGGGAGGGCTTTTGAACCAAGTTAGCAAAGATATTATATATAATAAATTATGGGTAATGGGCAGTCCTAGAGTAATGAAAGTTGGTCAAATAGGGTCTTTTGTCAGGAGTGAAATAGCTTTAGCTATTTCTGAAACAGCAATAGCTAAAGCTATTGGACTCCAATTGTAAAGTATATTGTGTACAGCTACTTATGGGTAATAGGCAGTCCTAG
>CAZNGU010000042.1:0-9036 GCA_964572325.1 uncultured Methylomarinum sp. | reverse complement strand
TGTGGAGCCAAAAGACCCGTCAGAATTCGGGTATTATTGAATCCTCGTTCCTTAGGATCAATTGTTTGGATACTGTGCCGTAGTGAACTCACGGATTCAGATATTATTTTTGAGAATAATGAGGCCGCCTTGATAAAACTAGTTGCAGTAAAAAACTTGAGTGCATAATTGGAATCAGGATAGACAAGGGTCACAGACATAAACTGTAACCAATTTTGCTTATCCAGAAGTTTACTTTAATTTGTGTTAAAGATACATTGCCTCTGTTTTTTCTTGGCCTAGAAAACTTCAGTTTTAAATCACTACTGTTATGAAAACAAGCATGAAATTTTTATTGATTGATGATGACCCTGTTGAGCGTTCATTAACAGCCAAAATTCTAGCAGACAGGTTTGTCGACGCTCAGGTTATTGAAGTTACAAATTATAAACAGTTTGAACATCTTTTATCGCAAGCAGACTTCGACCTGATCATTAGTGAATTTCATCTAGGCTGGTCAACAACGGGTTTAAAACTGTTCAAACAGGTTCGTGACCGGTATTCCTGTATTCCTTTTATTATACTGACGGGGTTCGGCAATGAAGAGATTGCTGTTGCAGCGATAAAGGCAGGTGTGGATGACTATCTGAGTAAAGATAGGCGATCACAATTGATTAATTCAATATCACAATGCTTAACAAAACTCAAAAGCAATAAGATTTGCCATGCAACAGATAAAAGCGCCTTGTTATGTGAAAAATGGGATCTAGCCATTTCCCGTTTAACTTCTGATTTTGCCTATTCTATGCATATCTCAGCCAATGGCAAACTAGTTTTTGAATGGTTTACCGAACCTTTAAAGAAATTTATATTTAAAGAATCATCACTACATGAATTTGGGTTTCCTGTACATCCGGATGACAAAAAAATAGTTAAACATCACTTTGATAAGCTGATGGCAGGGATAGAAGATACGACAGAATACCGGGTTATCAATAGCAATGGTAAAATCCATTATTTTAGAGATCATGCCTTACCGATACGCGACTGGAGTAAAGGTAAAGTTATACGACTATATGGTGCCATTCAAGATATTACTCATCAACGCCAAGCTGAAGAAAAACTTTATTTGATGCAACATGCCATAGACTCTAGTAATAACGGAATTATTATTACCGCTAAGAAGGAAAAAGATTATGCCATCATTTATGCCAACCAGTCTTTTGTTGCTATGACTGGGTACACCATGGAAGAACTTCTAGGACAAAATCCTCGTTTTCTCCAGAGAGAAGACAATGACCAGCCAGGCATTTTAACCTTGCGAACAGCAATCAAAGAAAATCGTGATGTATGTGCGATTATACGTAATTATCGTAAAGATGGCGCTTTGTTCTGGAACGAAGTCTATGTTTCACCGGTATATAACAAACAGCATAAAATTACCCATTACATCGGCGTTCAAAATGATGTCACCCGGCGAATTAAAATGGATAAATTGTTATCTAATAACGAAGCCAAGTTACGAGCCATTTTCAACAATGTGATGGATGGTATTATAATTACCGATAAAGACGCTTATATAGAATCGCTCAATCCGTCTGTAGAAAAGATGTTTGGCTATTCTATCAATGAGTTAATCGGTAAGTCGATCGAGCAATTAATTTCGAAAGATAAATTACAACAAGTCAATCTCAATATCGAAGAATTAACAGATCAAGCTACCGAAGCCTGCGGCTTAAGAAAAAATGGCAAGGACTTCCCTGTCAAACTTGGTATCAGTAAAGTAAACTTTGATCAGTATGCTTTGCTTATTTTCACAATTCAGGATATTAGTGAATGTAAACAGGCAGAAAACGCGCTACGAAAACTGTCCAGGCACCTGGAACTGGCTAGAGAAGAAGAAAGATCTTGGATTGCCAGAGAAATACATGATGAACTGGGCAGCAAATTGACAGCACTCAAAATGGGTTTGAGCTGGCTGGGTGAAAAGCTGACTAAGCAGTCACCTGCTTATGAGAACAAAATCACAACCATGCATCAGCAAATAGACAATGCCATTCATACTGTACAACAAATAGCTACTGACCTAAGACCCAGTATACTGGATCATTTAGGCTTGTCTGCTGCGATAGAATGGCAGATTGATAATTTTAGACAACAATCAGGACTGACATGCCATTTAAGTATCCCGGAACAAGCCATTGAAATTGATGAGCAACGCGCCACCGCTATTTTTAGAATTACCCAGGAATCATTAACGAACATCATTCGCCATGCTCATGCCACCACTGTTAAGCTTGATATTCAAGCTATTGATAATAAGTTATCGCTGTCAATTACAGATAATGGTAAAGGGATGACAATATTACAAATGAATAATCCGGAAAAATTTGGCATTCAGGGTATGCATGAGAGAGCCAAACATTTTGGTGGTGAGTTTTCTATTAAAAGTTCTCCCGGTAAAGGCTGTACGATGACACTTATTTTTCACAATATGCCATAAAAGGCTGAACTTAATGATAAATGTATTAATTGCCGACGATCATGCCATAGTCAGAGAAGGGCTAAAACAAATTCTTAGCGACATCCCAGATATTAAGGTTTTCCTGGAGGCAGCAAATGGAGATGACACTCTGAAAATGATTCGTAATGATGGCTGGGATATTTTATTACTGGATATCGCTATGCCGGGGAAAAATGTATTGGAGCTAATCAAGCTCGCAAAACAACAGCATGCAAACATACCCATCCTGATTTTAAGCATGTACCCGGAAGATCAATATGCTATTAGAATGTTACGGGCAGGAGCTGATGGCTACCTGTGCAAAGCCAGTGCGCCAGAACGCTTAGTTGAAGCAATTCGAAAATTATCTCTGGGCGGGAAATATATCAGTTCGGCACTAACGGAAAAACTGATTACAGAGATACAACCTAAGCAGACAGGAGTGCATCATAACTTATTGACTGACAGGGAATTTCAAGTATTTTGCGCCATTGGCTCAGGTCAAGGTGTTACTGAAATTGCCAAAAAAATGTCATTGAGTCCGAAAACTGTAAGTACTTATAGAGCTCGTATTTTAAAAAAAATGTATATGACTAATAATGCTGAAATTATCCGCTATGTGGTGGAAAGCCAGTTACTACATACATAACGCAGTTGCGCCATCACTCACCTCAGGATGGGTTCTGTGACTCCATACCACAAAAATTGATTCACCAAGAAACGAGCCCGGCGGATCCAAAAGCCCTGTGTTAGCCTTGTTCGCTAAGGAAAATATTTAAATATTCCCATATTACCTCTTGTGACCATCATTCATCCAGAGCTGGTAGCGTAGGAAAAAACCCACTTCTTTATCATTCTTTTGCTTACTTTTATTCGAGACTTATTCTGATTTAAAAAACGATGATTTCCATCATAATGAATCTAGTCATTCATTGGAGTCATAAAGAGGATTCAATCTTGAACCTAGAAAAATCAGTTGGATCATGGTTTCTAGCACAAGCTCTTGATTCCATGCCCAACTGATCTTTCTAGGATAATAACAAATCGTAAATTTTCTCTTTTTTCAGTCAAATTATTCGATGTTACATGTTTTTAGTAGATGACGGTCGTCCACCCTTTCTACCATAGACAAAGGCTTACCAAAATACTCAATGCTGAAAATATCAGATTTTGAACGCAGTTTGGAAGAATTACCCCTCTTACCTGCTGTTGTTGTACGTTTTCTTGCAATGAATCCAAGCAATGAAAACTATTTTGACCAGGTGCTTGAGCTGTCGCGAGAAGATCCTACATTTGCATTGAGAATCATCAAACTCAGCAATTCAGCAGGCAGTTCTCCGGTCAGTCCAATTTCAACTCTTCAAGTTGCTGTAGTAAGGTTGGGTGTAAAAGCGATTGCTGGGCTAGTTTTCTCAATGGCCGTTATGCGGGTTTTTTTACCAACAACACAAGGAGAGAAAAATCTTTGGGTTCATTCTATTCAGGTCGCTGTAGGATCAAAGGTTATAGCACAAATAGCACCATCGCTTAAAATTGATCCGGAACAAGCCTATTTATGCGGATTGTTACATGATATTGGTCGTTTCGTTTTATTTGACAAGGTAGCCAGTGAAATGAATCTTGTTGAAGAAAGAAACTGGGAAGCACCAGAGCAACTAATTGATGCAGAGCTTGAGCAATATGGTTTTAACCATGCAGAACTCGGTTGTCGCGTCTGTAAAAAGTGGAACTTACCTAAAATTGTAACTACAGTAGTAGCGAATCATCACAAGAAAAATTTCTCGAAGCAACCATTCAAAAATTCACAATCTGATAATCTAATACATATCATTCAAATGGCTGACCACTTTAGCATGTTCATGCTGTCCAACTCGGATGTTCTGTCGTGGATGCCTACAAAACTGGAAAAGGAATGGAATAATTGGTATGCGCAGCACTCAAATTCGAAGTCACCTATGTCAGTTAGCCAATTACAAGCTCTAGCACTAAAGGTTATGGAAGAATCTAATAAAATGACATATGGGTTGGGTATTAGAGTGAATTAATAGTTGCCACGTTACGCTTTTAGTTAAACCTGAATCCGTGCCTTCACTACGGAATACGACACAGTACACAAATTATCGATTCCTCCGCAGACAAAAAAATCCCCGCTAAGGATGAAGATTACGCTATCTTAATCCCCTGTAAAATCGATATGGTATTCCTGTTAATGGCCGAAACTAGCTCAATTATTTTAGCCATTAACAATGTGACCAGCAAGGCTGAATACATAATGATTATTTATCATCAGTTGATTATGGATTACAACAAATAACAGCTTAAATAGTTGTTCTGAGAGGGTGTGGCTTCAATATAATGTTTGCTGTAAAAAAGCTTATTTGTAAGTGGCGACAATTTGCGTAGGATGTGCTGAGGAACGAAGCGCATCTTACCAACACCATTGATGCGCTTCCTAACGTCAGCACATCCTACATTATTTTCAAGCAACACCCTCCTGAGATGTGTTGACACATTACTTTCGACGCTAATTTCTGACTCAGTGCCGTCACAAATACCCCATATAATTATCATTCTTTATCCTACAAAAAACATCGGCTTTCCCTTATTTAATAACCAACAATTTCCATTATAGTTAGTAGGGTTATCAGACGGAGTTTTAAATGACCTCAAATCCAGATATTGAAGCACACGATGAAAAAAAATCCATGCTCTCAGAAATTCAAAATATTTTCCTAAAATCAAATATTGATGAAATCGGTAAATTGCAAAATAGTTGCGATAAACTATTTAAGACCCTTTCTTTTGACTTGGTCTGGGGTGCTTTGTTTGAAGAAAATGATCTCTATATAAAAAGTATTACCGGAAATAATAATGAGCATATTAAAATGCTATCTTTGGATTCTATTAAGGTCCCGGCTAATGAGCAACTAATGAAGTGCACTAATAGCATGATGCCAGTACATTTAGCCAATGGTTTTTTAGACATCTGCAAGCATTTGAGCTACGGTTTACCCGATAAAACTCAGTCGATTCCCTCCCAAATATATCCGCTAACCATTGGCAACCGCTGTATTGGTGTTTTGGGAGTTGGAACGCATAAGCCTATGCAGCCAAAAATGCATACCTTTATGCAAGTTATTGCTGAACATATTGGTTTTGCAATAGGCCTGCTGCGCCCTCATGTGCCAGACCCATCATCCCAACAAGGTTTCAAATTAGCCTCCGCTGTATTTGATTATGCCCTAGAAGGTATTTTTATTACCGATACTCATGGAACTATTCTAGCTGCTAATGCATCTGCAAGCCGTATAACCGGCTACTCAAACAAAGAATTAATAGGTCAAAACCCTCGGATGTTAAAATCAGACTACCAAGATGATGGTTTTTACAACGCTCTATGGCAGTCAATACATACCAATAATCAATGGAAAGGGGAAATATGGAATAAACAAAAAAACGGTCAGATCTACGCTGAGCTGTTGAGTATTTCACCCATAAAAAATGACCGGGGAATAGTCCAAAATTATATTGGGATTTTTATTGATATCAGCAAGCAGAAAGAGGCTGAAAAAAGGCTAATATATCAAGCCAATCACGATAAATTAACAGGGTTACCCAATCGTGATTTATTTCTTGATCGCCTCAATATGGCTGTTTTGCAAGCTAAACGTTTTCAAAAGAAAATTGCTGTATTGTTTATTGATCTTGATCATTTTAAATATATTAATGATACTTTCGGCCATGCACAAGGTGATCGAGTATTGAAAAAAATCGCAACCAGATTAAAAACTTGCATTAGAGAAAATGATACGCTTGCTCGGATGGGTGGTGATGAATTTACTGTCATAGTACAGGACTTTGATGCCCATCATGAAGTAGAATTTATTGCAAATAGAATTCTTTCTTCTTTAGATAAACCTATTTTTTCTGGGCCGCAGGAAGTTTATATTTCCTCAAGTATTGGGATCAGCTTTTTTCCGGATGATGGCTTGAGTGCTGATGTGTTGATGAAACGTGCTGATACAGCAATGTATAGCGCCAAAAAAAATGGCCGCAAACAACATCATTTTTTTCATTCCGGAATGGAAGGATATTCCCGCCATCGTCTTGAAATGGAGCGTCTATTACGCCAGGCTTTAGAGAATAAAGAATTTTTACTCCATTATCAACCACAATTTGATTTATCCAGCGGTCAGGTAATTGGTGCCGAAGCGTTGTTGCGTTGGCAACGTCCCAAGTCAGGTTTGATTCCACCTGATCAATTTATACCACTGGCAGAAGAAAATGGCATGATTCTACCTATCGGGGAATGGGTTCTCAATGAAGTGTGTAAGCAAGCTCATAGCTGGCAAGAATCCGGTTGGCATTCATTTCGTATTGCTGCAAATTTGTCCGCCCGTCAATTTTCCCAGCCAGGATTAAGCACGCTAATTCAAAATATCTTGACAGACACGAATCTGGATCCTAAGTTTCTAGAGCTGGAATTGACTGAAACTGTTGCCATGCAACATGTTGAAGCAACATTGCAAACCTTGAAAACTTTGAAAAGTACGGGGATTACTCTTTCAATTGATGATTTTGGTACTGGATATTCATCCTTAAGCTATCTGAAGCAATTCCCTATTGACAAACTCAAAATTGATCGTTCATTTATCGCTGATATTGCTCACGATCCGAATGATGCCGCAATAGTAGTAGCCACCATATCACTTGCCAACTGTCTGGGCTTAAAAGTGATAGCTGAAGGCGTTGAAACAGAAGAGCAATTAAGTTTTTTGAAAATGCATGGATGTCATGAAGTACAAGGATTTCTTCTAGGTAGGCCCGTTCCAGCTGAGCAGTTTTCTGATTTTTTACCCAAATAACAATCAAATCAAATGTGATACAGCAAGATAAGTTCAATTTAATAATTTATGTTTATAAAAAAATAAAGGCACTATATTTCTACTAAATAGATTATGGAAACTTTATATCCAAAAATATCATAATGGAGTGGGTTATTGAAAAATAAAATAAAGCCAATAAACCAAGAAATTATCATGAGTGATAATGATTTTATAGTTTCTAAAACAGACCCAAAAGGCCGGATTACCTACTGTAATCGAATATTTATTAAGTATTCTGGTTACAAAGAATCTGAACTATTAGGACAGCAACATAATGTTATACGGCATCCTGATATGCCTCGTTCGATTTTTTATTTACTATGGCAAACTATTAATTCAAACAGTGAGTTTTTTGGTTATGTAAAAAATATAACTAAGAGTGGTGCATATTACTGGGTGTTTGCTAACGTAACTCCAAGCTATAGCGTTGGTACAGAAAAAATTGTTGGTTTTTTTTCTGTAAGGCGTAAGCCCGACCCGACTAAACTACTTTTTATAGAAGAACTTTATAAAAAAATATTAGCTGCCGAGCAAAATGCGGAACCTCAACACGCGGTATCTGCAGGGACAAAAATATTAACTAACTGTATTGAACCAACAGGAAAGGATTATTGTGAATTCATTCTCTCTCTTTGATAGAAACAACATAGTTTGGCTATTACTAGCCCTCCTTGTCAGCTCGACTATCTATTCAATGATTCAAACTGAATCTGATTTGTTTTTGTTAATTCCAGTCATAATAGCGCTAGTCTGTATTTTTTTATATATTAAACAGAAAAAAATAGATGACAGAATTATCGGTTCATTAACTATTTTATCCAAACATGTTCAAGCAGGAAATCTGGAATATAGAATAACTGATATACCAAAACATTCGGAATTCTATGAAATTGCCTGGAATATAAATGAAGCTTTGGATCAAATGGAAACCTATATGCGTGAAGTTGGAACAAGTTTCCAATTTGCACAAAGAAACCTATTCTATCGTAAGACTCAGCCCGCGGGCATTAATGGAATGTTTGCGGAAGGTCTGAAAAAAATTGATCTCTCTCTTGAATTGATAAAAGACAATTATTTTATCCATATGCGAGATGATTTATTTTCACAATTAGGGAAAATGAAAACTGACAATTTGCTTTCCAGTTTACATCGTACTGAAACTGATCTATATACAATTACTAATCAAATGTCAAAAGTCGAGACCATATCCAGTCAGGCAACAGATATTGCATTAGAAAGTAAAGCTTCATTAGGTGCGGTAATAGATAAATTAACCCAAATCATTGATAAAATCGACATATTGAAAGACTCATCAATTGAACTGAATAAAAGTAGTAAAGAAATAACAGAAGTGACTTCTTTGATTGCCAAAATTGCTGACCAAACTAATCTATTAGCGCTTAATGCTGCGATAGAGGCTGCTCGTGCCGGAGTGCATGGACGCGGTTTTGCTGTTGTAGCTGCTGAAGTCAGAGCATTATCAGAAAGCACTAAGAATGCTACAGAGCAAATCAATAAAACTATTACAAAATTTACTTCTGCAATCAAAATTATTGTTGATGATACGGATAGCATGTCAAATATGACTGATGAATCAAAGCTTGTGATTAGCGAATTTGAACAAAGTATTTCACAAGTCAGTCATTTCTCTATGGAGACATACAACAA
>CAZNGU010000041.1:0-9062 GCA_964572325.1 uncultured Methylomarinum sp. | reverse complement strand
ATTCCTGTTTAATGAAAGACCAGATTATCCGCGTCATTTCATCACCATCTAATTCTACGATAGGGTTTTTTACACTAATTTTTGACATGGTTTTTTCCTTTAGGAATGGAAAATAAATAATTTATACATTCTAGCTGGTCTTTTTGTCCGTCTTCTACGTTGTAGAAATAGTTACGTAGCTTGCTATGCGCCTATTTCTACGCCTTGAATACTAACAAAAATCCTGCGCTATAATGCATAAATTATTTATTTTTCATTCCTTATTTTTTAACAAGAGCCCAGAATCCAACACAAACAAGACTATATCAAGCCATGTTCTGCAAAGGAAAAGGGTTGTCCATCTCCAATAATAAAATGATCCAGCACTCTGATATCAAACAAAGCCAAGGCCTGTTTTAAACGCTCTGTAATTTGTTTATCAGCCTGGCTGGGTTCAGTATTCCCTGATGGATGATTATGAGCAAAAATGACCGCTGCTGCATTATGAAATAGTACTCTTTTTATTACTTCTCTAGGATAAACACTGGCACCATCAATGGTTCCTCTAAATAATTCTTCCAATACAATCACCCTATGTTGATTATCCAAAAATAAACAGGCAAAAACCTCATAACTATAACCCCGTAATTGGGTACTTAAATAGGCTTTTGTAACTTGAGGACTACTTAAAACATCGCCTCTTTGTAATATTTCTACAAAATGACGTTTAGCCATTTCCAAAACGGCTTGCAATTGCGCAAATTTTGCACTACCCAGCCCTTTTCCATGACAAAACTGAGTTTGATCAGCTTGCATCAAGGCTTGTAATGAACCAAATTCATCCAGCAGTTCTCTGGCTAAATCCACTGCAGTTTTTCCGGCTATACCCGTGCGTAAAAAAATAGCCAGTAATTCAGCATCAGTTAATACCATGGCTCCTTTAGCCAATAATTTTTCGCGTGGGCGTTCAGCAGCAGGCCAATCCTTTATTGACATTCTTCAAGACTATTAATGATTAAAATTTGTATTTACTCGGGTGTGATTAAAAGTGACGTAAAAAATATTGCTCTTCTACCATGAAACGCATGAAGAAGAGCAATTTCTTTCTTTGCTCTTTCCTTCATGTGCTTCATGGTTATATATTACTTCACTTTTAATCACACTCTATTTACTCAGTATTATTGAAATTAAGGCAGAGTCATAGTAAGAGCTACTATAATTTAAGCATAGAAGATATCTGCTAAATTTGCCATAATTAGCTGTTATTTATATAAAGACGGAGGACATCTATTACTACTAAAATTTTGCTCGGCATCTGTGGAGGCATTGCTGCATATAAATCAGCAGAAATAGTCCGTTTACTACGCAAACAAGACATTAAGGTGAGAGTGGTCATGACCCACTCTGCCATGCAATTTATTTCGCCTTTAACTTTTCAGGCATTATCGGGTCATCCGGTTAGCACGGATTTATTGGATGTTGAGGCAGAAAATGCTATGGGTCATATTAATCTGGCACGCTGGGCAGATAAAATAATTATTGCACCAGCTACTGCCAATTCCTTGGCAAAATTCAGTTTAGGCCTGGCAGATGATTTGTTGTCAACCTTATACCTGGCGGCAAACTGTCCTGTTTATATTGCTCCGGCTATGAATCAGGCCATGTGGAATAAAAGCATTACTCAAGACAATCTACACCGTCTTAAAAACCAAGGTGTGCATATTATTGGTCCTGAAGCAGGGGAGCAGGCCTGTGGTGAAACAGGATTGGGCAGAATGTCAGAGCCAGCAAAAATTGTTACTGCACTCACTCAAAATATTAATGGTGAGCTACTTAAAAATATTAAGGTTCTCATTAGTGCAGGGCCTACCCGAGAATCTTTAGACCCCGTTCGCTATATTACTAACCGTAGTTCTGGAAAAATGGGCTATGCTTTAGCTGATGCTGCTTTAGAAGCGGGAGCTAAAGTGACTCTTGTCAGCGGCCCTGTTTCCTTGACAGCATCAGATAATATAGACTTGGTTAAGGTAGAAACAGCGGAGCAAATGCATCATGCTGTTATTGGCAGAATAAACAATTATGACATATATATAGGTGCAGCCGCAGTGGCTGATTATAGCCCTATCGCTGTCAATAAGGAAAAGATCAAAAAACAGCAGGATATCAGTCATATTGAACTAAAAAAAACCAGAGATATCTTGTTGGATGTGGCTACTTTAGCCCACCGTCCTGACTTTGTAGTAGGCTTTGCAGCAGAAACTGAGTGCCTGGAGCAGTATGCCAAAAACAAACTCAAACAAAAAAATCTGGATATGATTGCGGCTAATTGGGTGGGTAAAACCCAGGGTGGATTTGATAAAGACGAGAATGCACTGGAAGTTTTCTGGAAGACTGGACAGCAAACATTAAAAATGACTTCCAAAAAACAATTAGCCGTACAACTAATGACTCTGATCGCAGAGAAAATGAATGAAAAAAATACAACTTAAAATTATTGATCCACGCCTAGGTCATGAAATCCCCCTACCAGAATACGCAACACAGGGTTCTGCCGGGCTTGATTTACCTGCTTGTCTATCAGAAGCCACCGAATTAGCACCGGGTGAAACCATTCTTATTCCTACCGGCCTGGCCATTTACATTGCAGATCCTGATACAGCAGCTATTTTACTGCCCCGCTCTGGCTTAGGACATAAACACGGTATTGTTTTAGGCAATTTAGTCGGGCTTATTGATTCTGATTATCAAGGTCAGGTATTTGTCTCATGCTGGAATAGAGGAAAGACTTCTTTTACCATTGAAATTGGTGAACGAATTGCACAAATGGTCTTTGTTCCTGTGGTTCAAGTGGAATTTGAGCAAGTAAGCGAATTTGATGAAAGTCACCGAGGTGAAGGTGGCTTTGGTCATACAGGTCGATAACCATAGATTCGCTGGAGAATAAAAGTGCTTCGAATTTTTAGTATTTTATCCGTAATTACCATAGTGATGGTTTTTTTTGCCGGTGGAGGTATTTTTTGGCTGTCAAAATCAGATGTCAGTCAGGCAAATCAAAATGCTACGAATGCTTTAGCGAAAGGTCTAGCATATAGCATTTCCTCAGAAATTGGTACTTTGCAACAAACAGTCAATAACATGGCAGACACCTCCGAAGTAATCAATGCCATTGAAAATGAGGATCCTGCTCAAATAGCACAAGTAGTAAGCAAACTAGAGAAAATTTTACCTTATAGTTTGAAAATTAGACTATTACCGCCTAATATCAATGACCTGGATGAATCCACTGTTCCTCGCATGGGTAATGCTGATCTACTCATGGCCAAAGAAACACTAATAAAAAACCAGATACCGGTAATTCAGGGTCAAGGGGAACATAGGCATTTGGCTATTACTGCTGTTATCAAAAAAAATGATTCAACTATCGGTATTGTTTTGGCCAGCCTTAAGTTTGATTTTTTATCTACTGCTGTGCAAAAAGCGAACATTACAGAAGGGTTTATAGAATTAAAACAAGGCAATGCTTTACTGGCCCGCACTGGAAATGCAGCAGATAAAATTGACACCTCAAATAATATTAATATTCCAAATACCATCTGGAGCCTCCACTCCTGGCCCAAATCGGCAGGAGATATTGCCTCTATAAGTATTATTATCAGTATTGTTTTAGTCCCAGCACTTTTGGCATGTCTGGCTTTTTTTGTAAGCTACCGACATATCGCAACTTCTTTAAGACAAGATCAAGTAAGTCTTTTAAGAGCGATGAAAGACTTACTGGCTAATAAAAATGTAGGCAGTTATCCGATCAATCTTAATGAAATGAAGGCCATAGTCTCTAACCTTATTCAATATAAACGAGTACTGGATAATGAAGGTAAAGAAAATAATAATTTAGGCAATGAAGAAACAGTTCCAGATGAAATTGACGACTTTTTTGGGGAACCAAGTGATCTTAGTTTTCTTGATGAAGATGCAGACCAAGGCTTAAGTGATGACGAAGAAACGGTTCCTGCACCGGTCATTATGAGTAGCCCTATTAGTTTGCCTGAAACAAAAGAAGTCAATAAAAACGAACCTGCAGTATTTTCAAGCAACTCACCTCAGGAAACTATAGATAATTATCAAACCATATTCAGAGCCTATGATATTAGAGGAATAGCAGGCAAAACATTAACAAAAGATACGGTTTTTGATATAGGCCGCGCCATAGGTTCTGAGGTTAAAGAAAAAAATATTAAGACCATTATTGTGGGCAGAGATGGCCGTAAGTCAAGTCCTACACTGGCAAATTCTCTGGCCAAAGGCATTATTTCAACAGGTGTTAATGTTATTGATATTGGACTCGTCCCCTCTCCAGTGGTTTATTTTGTTACTCAGCATACCGAAGGAAAATCTGGTGTTGTAATTACCGGAAGCCACAATCCTGCAGAGTACAATGGCGTAAAAATTGTACTTAATGGAGAGTCTTTGGCAGGTGACAAAATCCAGCAATTGAAACAACGCATTGATAGTGAAAATTATCTTACCGGTGAACAAGGTTCTATAGAACAGAATAATATGTTCATTAATGAATATATAGGCTTGATTTCTGAAGATATTCATATTGTCAGACCAATGAAAATTGTAATAGATTGTGGCAATGGTGCAGCCGGTGAAATAGCCCCTGTGTTATTTAAAACACTCGGCTGTGAAGTCATTGAATTATTCTGTGATATTGATGGCACATTTCCAAATCATCACCCCGACCCCAGCAACCCGGATAATTTGGCTGATTTAATTGCATCGGTGCAACATTACGATGCCGATGTGGGTATAGCTTTTGATGGAGATGGTGATCGTCTGGGTGTTGTCGACTGCAAAGGAAAAATTATCTGGCCTGATAGACAAATGATGCTTTTTTGCAAAGATGTACTGGCGCTTAAACCAGGTACAGAGGTTATATATGATGTAAAATGCTCCCGCCACTTGAACGATCAAATCATTAAAAGTGGTGGACGCCCTGTCATGTCAAAAACGGGACATTCTTTTATGAAATCAAAAATAAAGGAAACCGGCGCATCACTTGCGGGCGAAATGAGTGGACACATCTTTTTTAATGACCGCTGGTTTGGTTTTGATGATGCCTTATATGCAGCATCACGTCTGATTGAAATTTTATCAGCAGATACTCGCAATAGCGATGAAGTATTTGCAGATTTTCCTGATAGTATTAATACGCCGGAAATCAATATTGAACTGGCTGAGGGAGAAAACATAGCAATTATGGAAAAATTGTTTTCCAGCGCAGATTTCCCCGATGCAAAAATAGTGACTATTGACGGAATGCGCGTTGAATTTGCCGATGGCTGGGGGCTGGTCAGAGCCTCGAATACACTCCCAGTATTAGTGTTGCGTTTTGAAGCGGACACAACAGAAGCCCTACAACTCATCCAGAATCAATTTAAACAATTACTGCATCAAATTAAACCGGATTTATCTATCCCTTTTTAAAAATACCCTATGAAAAATAAATCCACAAACACCATAGCACATGTACTTATCGAGGCCTTACCGTATATCCAAAAATTTAAAAACAAAACAATTGTGGTTAAATTTGGTGGCAATGCCATGGTTGATGAAGCACTCAAACATAGTTTTGCCCGTGACATTGTGCTAATGAAACTAGTCGGAATTAATCCTATTGTCGTTCATGGCGGCGGCCCTCAAATAGGAAATCTACTAGAAAGACTCAATATTTCAACCCAGTTTGTCAACGGTATGCGTGTCACCGATAGTGAAACAATGGATGTTGTGGAAATGGTATTAGGTGGACTGGTCAATAAGGAAATTGTTACCCTAATCAATATAAATGGCGGAAAAGCCATTGGATTAACAGGCAAGGATGGTGATTTTATCCATGCTAAGAAAATTAATATCAACGCCTTGTCAGACGGTGAAAATTCTTCAGAAATCATTGATCTCGGTCATGTAGGTGAAGTGGACAGCATTGATCCGGCTGTCGTAGATATGCTTTGTAATAGTGACTTTATTCCCGTTATTGCTCCCATTGGTGTGGGTAAAGATGGCCATTCCTATAATATAAATGCAGATCTGGTCGCAGGAAAAATAGCTGAAGTTTTAAAAGCTGAAAAGTTGCTGCTGTTGACTAATACCGCAGGCATTCTAGATCAGGAAAACAATTTACTGACAGGCTTATCTATTACTGATATTGATGACTTAATTGTGGATGGTACCATTGCCGGCGGCATGATTCCTAAAACACGTTGTGCCACAGATGCTTTAAAAGGTGGTGTCGCCAGCGTACATATTATTGATGGCAGGGTGGAACATGCAGTGCTACTTGAATTACTAACCGACCAAGGGGTCGGCACACTACTACTCAGACGTTAAAGGTGATTGTAAAGCAGATTTAATATAGACATTAAAGGACTGTCTTATGTTTTTTGTCTTTTTTCCATTACATAGTGCTTTACCACGAAAAGAGTCATAACATTGAATGTCTAGAAATAATTGTTGCTTATTGCCTTTCATGTTTAGCCTGGAAACAGATAGGCTTAATTCCGCATTCCGGGTAGGTAATGAACTCATAATCAGGGTATTACTGGTGATATTTAACGGCGTCATAGAATGGGATTTTACAAATGTTTTGGCTGCTTTCCAGGCACGATCACACTGCTCAACGGACTCACAAAAAAATAAGCCCAGTTCATTAGCTGCTTTAGTTTCAGCCACTTGGTTCTGCTTTATATTTGTAACATCTGATTTTGATAAAAAAGTAAAGCGGCCAATATCTGCTTTAAACGATTCTTGAAATTGCTTCTTTTTATCAAGTAGCCTGGCAAATTCTAGCAAACCTTGTTTGATTTGACTCTTACTCGCCGCAATTTTTTCTACCCATATTTTAGGCACTTTTAGACCATCACGTTCAAATTGAGCCGCCTGTTTTTGTTGTCTCTTTAATTGTTTTTCTAAATGCTCGATAGATCCTGAAACTATATGTCTTTCTCTATCAAATGCCAGCATTTTACCTTTTAAGGCGATTCTCATATCATCAATAGTACGATAAGTACTCAGTAAAACTTTATCATGGGTTTTCTGCTTCTGTATAATTTTTTCTTGTTGTTGCCGCAATTTTGCCAGACGTTTTGCTAACTCACGCTGATCCCTGGTTTTTTCTTTTTCAACAGTTTCTATAATTCGTGCATTTTTGTTTAAAGATTCCCTTTTATACTTAACTTGATTAGGCGGCACCCTATCAGAAACAAACACATTACCTTTTTCATCAATCCAGCGATACATTTTCTTTTCAGCCTGTACCACCTGCGTAGTGGATATGAAAACCATTATTAAACAGAACAGAACAGAAAAAAAATGTACTTGTCTTGGTTTTTTTCTAATAGTTGAGCTATCTTTCCACATATATTAAAGATCAGATTAAAACGTTAAAATCAGCTTATGATTAAGAAATATAGTTCAAAATTAAACTCTTTAATAGCAATATGAAAGTTGCTTGTTAACCAATTAGACTGGCCAATTGACTCAAAGGAGGCAAAATCATCATTTTTGCTAATTGCAATAAAATTAACGCCGCCAAGGGAGATAAATCAATGCCACCCAAATCGGGAATAATTTTGCGACAAATCCCAAGTAAAGGTTCCGTCAAACTATACAGAATTGAGCTAGCCGGATTGTTATTACGGGGATCAATCCAGCTAAGAATAGCTCTTCCGAAAACAGCAAAGACAAACACATTAATCAACAAGCTGACTAATTGGGAAAATGACAAAATAATTAAAGCAACCGGGCTTACCATAACCCCTTTCAATAACAAAATTGAAAAGTCAGCCAACATCTGCAACAGTAATGCCAACACAATTGAAGAGGTATCAATTTTACCCACCGAAGGTACGAAGCGACGTAATAGTTTTAGCGGCGGATGCGTCACTTTAACCAGAAACTGGGAAATTGGATTATAAAAGTCGGCATGTGTCCACTGTAACAAAAAACGTAAGACCACCATTAAAATATACAATGAGAACAAAGTATCAATTAAAAATATTGCCGGGGTAGTCATATAACTCGATCCCATTATTTTTCTCCTAATTGTTGAGACATTTCTACAGAACGATCTCGTGCAGCATGTAATGCTTTAGAAACCAGTTGAATAAACCGACCTTCCTCAAATGTTTGCATGGCCTGCTCTGTGGTACCCCCTGGAGAGGTAACCCTTTCTCGTAATTGCTTTGCAGTATCATCTGATTCCAGTGCAATCTTGGCGGCACCTAAGGCGGTCTGTTGAATCAACAACCGAGCGGTATCTTCACTCAGCCCCAATTCTGAAGCCGCTTTTTCCATCGCCTCCATTAATAAGAAAAAATAAGCTGGGCCGCTTCCAGATACTGCGGTTACTGCGTCCAGCTCGCATTCCTGGGTAACCCATAAGCAAATACCTACTGCCCGTAAAATGTTTTCAGCTAAATCTTTTTGCTCAATACGCACTTGACTATTAGCGTGTAAGGCAGTGGCACCTGTTTGCACTAATGCCGGCGTATTCGGCATACAACGAACAATAGCGATTTCCTGCCCCAGCCATTGTGCCAGGCTATCTTGGGAAACACCGGCAGCAATAGAAACCACAAGAACATTTCGTTGTTGTAAAACAGGAGCTATTTGTTCCGCAACAATATGTAATATTTGTGGTTTAACCGCTAATACCACCACATCAACCTCATCGACCAGTACATTATTATGCGGTGTAGTGTTGACTTGCAAGCGGGTTGACAGCGTATCCAGCGCATCCTGATTAGTATCAGAAACCCATAATAGACTGGCAGAATGTCCACTGGAAATTAAACCGCTAATAAGGCTGGATGCCATATTGCCGCCACCAATAAAACCAATTTTTTTTGTATTCATTGCTTAAAAGAAAGAAAAGTATTAATTACTGCTATTTTACTGCTTATTAGAATATTTAGTAACTATACTTCGCGAGGTCACGGATGAGGACTTCTAACGACTGAGTTTTTGCCAATAGCTGCGTTGCTGAATCAGTTGCGTAACTTGCTATGCGTCTGATTCAGCGCCTT